>JAJZAS010000084.1 GCA_021799325.1 Bacillota bacterium
AACCCTTGCTACAGAAGTGGCTAAAGAGGGAATTCTCATCCACAATCTGGCGCCGGGGAGAATTGCTACCGATCGCATCGTGCAATTGGATCACGCAAGTGCAGATCGACTCGGTCTACCCATGGAAAAAGTGCGAGAGAAACAGGAAGCGGCTATTCCGCTTGGCAGATATGGCCATCCGGATGAATTCGCGAAAGTGGCGGTATTCCTTTTATCAGAAGCCAATACTTACATGACCGGTGAAACCATCGTGGTAGATGGTGGTTCTCTGCGGTCGGTATAATAGATGTCAGATATATAACTTCGCGGGAGGTTTTTCATTGTCAAGGCAAATCTCTTCATCATTACTCCGCCCCGGGATGAGGTTGGGCAGGACGCTGTATGACGAACATGGGCGTGTGCTATTATCTAAAGGGGTGGAAATCCGGGAAGGCTTTATTGATAAAATCCAAAAGGATTTCGCAGTTGTCTATATTGACGATGAGGTCACTGAAGGTATTGAAATCAAAGAAGCAGTTCCCATGGAGTTGCGATTGCAAACGCAGTCGATGTTGAGGACTCAATGGGAATTATGGAAAAATAACGCCACTCTAGATAAAGTGTCGATTGATCGGCATCTTGCAAAATCCATGCGAGATCAAATGAAAAATTTACTTTCCATCATCCAGGGGACCACGATTCTACAGGAAGACCTGTCCAGTGTAGCAACCTATGATAACCAGACCTACGTTCACTCGATCAATGTGGCTATTTATTCCATGATCATCGGAGTCAGTATGGGGTTAACAGAGAATATGCTCGTTGATTTGGGTCTTGGCGCCATATTACATGATATAGGTAAAATATGGGTTCCGGTGGATGTATTGAATAAACCTGGGAAGTTAACTGCGGATGAGTACGAAGTGATCAAAAAACATGCAGATATGGGCCATGAGGTGTTGGTAAAACAGCATGAACTGTCGTATTTAGTGGCGCATTGCGCCTATCAACACCATGAACGCTTAAACGGGTCTGGCTATCCGAGGGGACTCGTCGGCGATGAAATCCACTTGTTTGGGAAAATTATTGCTGTAGCGGATGTTTATGACGCAATGGTCATGCATCGACCATATCGCAGAGGCATGCTGCCATCAGAAGTGATGGAGTATCTCTATAGCAGAGTAGAAACAGAATATGACTTAAACATTGTGGCTTTGTTTAGTAAAAAAGTATCCATGTATCCGATCGGCACGGAGGTCAAGTTGAGTGACGGGCGCACCGCGATTATTAAAGATACGAACCCTAATTTTCCTGGCAGACCCATCGTGCGCATTATCCAAAATGAACGCGGAGAGGCTACTGCCCATGAAGAAGTCAATTTGATCGACCACTTGTATCTTACGATCGTCAATGCTCACGATGGCGCCATTATGGATTTTTTTATAGACTAGTGTTACTTGTCGTAACGTTTGAAATCCCAAAATAGGTTGACTAAGACCAGCGCATAAACGGGTTGGATGATAATGGTGAATATCCAGCCTAAAAACGTTTGCAACCATACCCCTGGAAGTGGCGATACTAGCGAATTAAACCCCATATCCGCAAAGGATAAGATCAACTGGGATAGAATGAGCATCATAAAGAGGAACCAGAAACGGTATTTCGTCAGCGACCAGGAGCGCCTGATAGCCGCCCAGTTGCTTTTATCCTCGATCACCACTGCGGTAAAGGTAAAAGACAATCTCACCACAATCCATAATAGAGCAACCAGTACAGCTAGATATAAAAGAACAAGTAAGAATTGAAATCCTGGTATCAGTGCAATAACCAGCGCAACGAGACCGAGAAGGATCACTCCTGCAAACGAGAGGCCTATGAGTAACCAAAGGGTGGATAAAAATGCGGGCCACCGTTTACGGGCTTGTTGGATGGGATGAGCAAGGGTGATTTTTAAAAATGAATTGCCAGTGCTGCTGCCAAATGCATCATTCGATAGAGAATAAAAGCCACCGTTTAGAAGTGGGGTAAACACGTTCAAGTTCAACATCGTAACAATCAAACCGAATACAGCGATCGTCAATCCGCCGTGCAAGGTGATGTAATTCTGCAGCTGAGTAAGAAATTGTTCCATTCCTGCTTTGCCATTGCTAAGCAGTTGCCAATTTAGGTTGTTGGCGGAGCGCGACTGGATTACTGAGCTCAGAATGAGCTGTGGAAGTTCAAAGAATAAGCTGATCATAAAAAGCTGCGGGAAGTATCTCCGATACTGATGATAGATGTTGTCAATCAATTGACCCATCGAATGCTGACGGAGATCTTTTTGCAATGTAACTCCCCCTTGACGATGCACGAACTCAAGCAACAGTATAGCAGATTTATGATACGCTTGCTGAATTCCCCGGAATGGTTATACTATGAAAAAAATAACTTTTTTCTAATGAGGATGATGAAAATGGCGAGTAAACATTTGCGTTTGATGATACTAGGTACTGGACCAGCCGGCTTGACAGCAGCTATTTACGCTGCTAGAGCCAATTTGGAGCCGCTGGTGATTGAAGGCAATGAACCTGGCGGGCAATTGACGCTTACAACCGAGGTCGAAAACTTCCCAGGCTTTGAAGATGGAATTATGGGACCGGAACTGATGAATAACATGCGTGCACAGGCGGAGAAGTTCGGTGCGGAATTCGAAACGGGTTGGGTTACCTCAGTCGATCTCAGCAAGCGTCCGTTTCATGTCACGGTGAATGAAGAAGATGAGTATGAAGCCGATTCCCTCATCATTTCAACAGGCGCATCGGCTAGGTTGCTTGGTATTGAAGGCGAGTCGGAACTCATTGGTAAAGGAGTATCGACTTGCGCCACATGTGACGGGTTTTTCTTCCGTAATAAGCGCATTCTCGTGATTGGGGGGGGCGATTCTGCGATGGAGGAGGCCACTTTTCTGACTAAGTTTGCCAGTGAAGTGACAATTGTTCATCGAAGGGACGAACTTCGCGCCTCTAAATTCATGCAAGAACGTGCGAAAGAAAATCCGAAAATCAAATGGTTGTTGAATGTAACGCCTTTGGAAGTTCATGAAAAAGACAACAAGGTACATTCGCTTGAAGTGCTCGACAATGAGACAGGCGAGAAGCGGATAATCGAAACAGAGGGTATCTTTGTCGCGATAGGGCATTCTCCCAATACTGAATTTTTGGGTGGACAGTTGAAGACAGATAAGGTGGGGTATATTGTCACGGAAGGCGTGACGACAGCTACCAGCGTGGAAGGTGTGTTTGCTTGTGGCGATGTGATGGACTCTCGCTATCGACAGGCGGTAACCGCAGCAGGATCGGGATGTAAGGCGGCACTTGACGTTGAAAAATTCTTGGAGGGCTCATCGACGCATGATTGGTCGGTGTCCTCTGCCAATTAATCAAAGATAGATCAGCTTTATGTGCAAGATAAAAACCAGGGGAGTGACACCCCTGGTTTTTTCATTTTTCTACAAGACAGTTCAAATGAATTATATGGTTATCATCCGTATGTACTGTATACATTCATTCATATGAGCCTGTTGTAAATATAAAGTTAATGTAAAATTACATATTGTTAAATGTATTTCACACATTATTTCAAGGGGGATTCTTAATTGAAAATGAATAAATTAGCATTATCTGTACTGACCTCTGGCATGCTTGTTGGTATGATGGGTGCTGGCATGACTGTAAGTGCGCATACTGTCGCAAGACACGTTTCCGCTGCTTCTATCAAGTATCCAGTTGTGGTGACGACAACTATTTACACGGGTAAGCAAGACGGAAAAAAAGGTTGGCCTGAATTTGTACCTGGTAATTTTGAACTTCCTGCAAATTCCAGGGTTGAACTGATCATTCACAGCTATGATGATGGCCCGGCAACTATTCCTGCTAGCGACTTGAAAGTTCAAGGAACAGTTGGTGGTTATGAACTGGTGGATGGGAAAAAAGTTACTCACTATTCGAATGCGAAGAACGATGTGGCACATACTCTCACCGTTCCAAGTTTAGGTCTAAACATTCCGATTCCTCCTAAAACCAGCAAAGAACAATATGTAACAGTTATTGCCGAGTTCAACACTGGGAAAGCGAGCAATAACACATGGCAATGCGAAGCGGCATGCGGATCTGGTGCAAGCGGTTGGATGGGCGCGATGATGACAAACGGTTGGATGAAAGGTGCCTTCAACGTTTACGCTCATTAATCAATAGAATATATTCTATAAAAAAGGGTTCCTGTGCCAAGCGCAGGAACCCTTTTTAAATGATAATACCTAAATGCGAATGAATGCACCGATAAGCAGTGCGAGGAAAAGCACGAAACTGAAGCGGATCAATGTAAGTGAAGTAGCTTTGAATGCCGACTGTAGCGCCTGCCCTTCGCTGGTGACAAGGAAGCGTCCGGGAATCTTGTAAGTAGAGAAAATGAGTAGAAGCGTAATCAGGGCCCAAGGTGTCAGTTGTCTTGTGGCGACAAGCAAGACTATGAGTGCATAAGATAATACAAAAGTTCCTCCTAGTACGATTGCCCCTCCTTTTTTTCCCAAAATAATCGGTAGTGTTTTGCGCCCCCCGTTCACGTCATGGTCGTAGTCTCGAAGGTTATTGGCGAGCAGGATGGCACCGATGAGCAGACCAATTGGAAGAGAAGCCCAGAACGCATGGTAGGAAAGATGACCGGACTGAATGTAGTAACTGATCATAACAATCACAGGTCCCATAAAGAAGCCTGCCGTCACCTCACCAAATGGCGTATACGAGATGGGATGCGGCCCTCCTGAATAGAGGTACATCACCCCCATGCTGATTACTCCAACTACTGCCACCCACCAGGAAGTGCTGGATGAAATGTAAACGCCAAGTAACACGGCGATTAGGATCGTCAGCCAGAATGCGGCGAGTACGACTCCAGGTGCAATTCCATCGCGCACGATGGTTCCGGCAATTCCCACCATGTCCTTGTGATCGAGTCCCCGCTTATAGTCCATGTATTCGTTGATCATATTGGCTCCTGCTTGAATCAGCATGGAAGAAATAAGCATGCTGAGAAACAACCAAAAATGAAACTTTTGTTCGGCAATGGCAAGTCCAGTCCCTACGAGCACTGGTGCGAGAGAGGCGGTAAGGGTGGGGGGGCGCAGCAAGCGCCAGGCGATTACTAGTACATTTGGTGACAAGATTGCACTTCCTTTCGATAAGTAACTAGTTAACTATTGATGAGAATAATATAAGGAAAATCCTTGATTTACTAAGGATTGACGCACTATACGATCATAAATCATCCAATCTACTTCAACAAGTATGATACAAAAAGAGGTTATAGCAAGAGCGTCCTAATGTTCTACTCAGAATAGTCCTTTTTAATCTAACTCTAACAAATCAGAAAGAGCATGATGTAATTGCTGAGACATTATCAAATAAATTATATCGAACGGGAGTCGATAACGAATGAAAAAAAGCATCATCGCAGGCGTGGCTACACTGTCCGCCCTGTCAATTGCAGCAATGGGTGGGTTTGTAGGCAATGCAGCACCAGCAGCCCAAGCTGCACAAGTACATCACGCTGCGAAACACGCTGCAGCACATACCTTAAAAATGCAACACATTTATCTGACCATTCTGCCAGGCGAACATTTGGGGCCGGATGGAAAAATGCATGACACCTATTCCCCTGCAGATTTCACTGTTGTTCAAGGTGTTCCAGTACAAGTGACTGTGTATAACTATGATGGCGGTAGCCATAGCTTCACTTCTACTTCGCTGAAAGTCAATAAAATTATTCCAGGTCACAAGAACAAAGGCGTCCCGAGCGTTACCACTTTCCAATTTACCCCTGCAAAAACAGGCGCATTCACATGGCTATGCGATGTCAAATGTGATGGTCAAGCGAACGGCTGGGCCATGAGCCATGACGGCTACATGATGGGTAAAGTAAAAGTGGTTCCGAACAATCATAAAGAACAGTTTGTCACATTGACAATCAAAGACGGCTTGCAATATGCAGCAGTCGACAAACAACTTCATGACTCTTACTCGCCAGCTAGCTTTAATGTGACAGCGGGTATTCCGGTTCACATGACCGTTGTCAACTGGGATACTGGTTCGCATAGTATGACGGCTCCTGAAATCAACCTGAATAAAGTGTTTCCTGGTGCTCCAAAAGAAGGCGTCCCAAGCGTAACGCAATTCACGTTCACCGTGAATAAAGCAGGTAAGTACAAATGGCAATGCGAAATCAAGTGCGATGGTGGAATGAAGAGTTTCTCCATGACCCATGTTGGCTATATGGTGGGTTACGTTAACGCTGTCAACTAATTTATTGAAGCTAACGTTAGAATACCCTTGTTTCCCGGGAGCCTTTAGGTTCCCGGGGTTTTGCGTTTATCGGGAGAAGATAATTGATGCTGAAACTTGTTGCAGACTGACGGGTCTGTTATACTCGAAACGAACAGACTGATCGGTCTATTAATTGGTTAAAGGGGATTTTGCGATGACGATAGCTTGGAAATCGGCGCATACCTATGAGGATATTTTGTTTGAAAAGGCAGAAGGAATTGCGAAAATCACCATCAATCGCCCGGAAGTCCGAAATGCATTTCGCCCTAAAACCGTGGAAGAAATGATGGACGCAT
>JAJZAS010000085.1 GCA_021799325.1 Bacillota bacterium
CTAGGCACTAAGCACCGCGATACGGTAATCAGTGCCAAGAGGTATTGGGAGACGTTGCCCAAGCTCGTTTATCATCAAGACGAACCTGTTGCCGATCCGTCCGCTATTGCACTGTTTTTCGTAGCAGAACTAGCCAGTCAATATGTCACGGTGGTGCTCTCTGGTGAGGGGGCTGACGAGATTTTTGGCGGGTATACGATCTATCGTGAACCGTTGTCACTTAAAATGTTTGACTACCTTCCGATGGGAATGCGTAAAACGCTCGGTGATGTGGCGGAATGGTTGCCATATGGGATGAAGGGCCGCGGGTTTTTACTAAGAGGGTCTAAGCCACTTGAGGAAAGGTTTTTTGGCAACGCCTTTTTATTCTCGGAGAGAGACAAGCATGAATTTGTCCACATCAATCCGGAACGGGAACACTTGAAAAGATCCACCGATGTGACGAAGATGTACTATGATTTTGCGCAGCGTCACGACCCGGTGACAAAAATGCAGATGATTGATTTGCACACGTGGTTGCCTGGCGACATCCTGATGAAGGCAGACAAGATGACCATGGCGAACAGTTTAGAGCTGCGCGTGCCTTTTCTGGATCGTGAGGTGTTTCAATTTGCCTCGCAAATACCTGCGGAGTACCGACTTTTAAACGGCACCACCAAAAACGTCTTGAGAGAAGCGGTCCGCGGTATTTTACCAAAAGAAGTGGCGGAGCGGAAAAAACTTGGTTTTCCTGTGCCACTACGCACATGGTTGCGGGAAGAGTTTTACGAACCAGTTCGAGAACTGATCGGTTCAAGCACTCTGGATGACCTTTTTGATAAAGAGCATGTGCTTCACATGTTGGAAGAACATCGTGCAGGTGTTCGGGACCACGCCAGAAAGGTTTGGGCCATTGTCATCTTTTTACTCTGGTATGAAGCGTTTGTCACGAATACAAGAGTGTTTGTTCCACAAGCACCTGTTAGCGTCAAAATTCGCAGGGAGCAAACGCTGGTGGAAATGGAGGTAGCCCATGAGTTTTGAGCGAATTGGAGGCATGCTGCCAAGAGCTAAATTTCGTGCTAAATCCTATTCTGCCCTAGAACTTCGCAGCTTGTATCCTCCTCTTAACGAGTTGGCCGTTGAGGATGAAGACCTATTGAAGGCAGAATCGCTGATCCTGGAAATGCACGAACAAGAAATGATTTGCGGCGCCTGTCAAGGTTACGAGAAGTGTGGGAAAATTGGCGATGCAAAAGGAATGTGGTACAAGCTAGCTTCCTACCAAGGCAACCTGATCATGGAGACTAGTTACTGCAAGCCGTTTCAGGATCATGTGTTAATTCAGAAGGCCTCAAAATTTTCGTCGTTTTCCTTGCGAAATGTATATGATCATAAGCTTACGTTCGCTAACTTTCCTCATGAGCAGCGGCGTAGGAGACCCAAACTGTTTGCTGCGGCAGAACAGTTTGCAGATAGCTATCAAGTGGGCCAGGAAATGAAAGGGATTTACGTGTTTGGCCCAGCTGGAGTAGGCAAGACGCATCTACTGCATGCGATCATTAATCGACTCGAAGAACGCCGAATTCCCAGTATCATCATCAGCGCAGACGCCATGTTCGATCGCCTGCGTAGCATGATTGGCGAGGGCAGGGATATCGATCCGGTGCTCGAGACATTCTCCAGTGTACCGGTTCTTGCCATCGATGAAATAGGGCAGGAACGGCCTAATCATTTTACGCTGGAAAAACTGTTTCGCATCGTCAACCAACGGTTCACGCGTCGATTGCCAACACTTTATGCCAGCAACTATGCGCCACCTGACCTTTATGCCAGAATGTCAGACGAATTTTTGCCGTTTATTGATCCATTAAAAAGTAGAATTATCGGGATGAGCCGGGTGGGGTATCTCGACGGCGATGATTATCGCATTGCCCATATGGAATTATTGGATGAGGAAATCGATAACGGATAGAGTTAAACCCGCACGTCAAGCCTGCTTTTTAAATGCCTTCCGACAGATAAAGCAGCGCGAGTTGAAAAGGGTTGACCTCGACGCGCGGAGACATGCGCCACGTGATTTCCGCTTTACGAAGTTGCCATTCTGCCTCCAGTGATTCCTTGTTGTCCATCGTTTCATAGTATTGATCCAGTTCTGTTAGTTCTTTTTTTAATCGCTGGGAGGCTTCCTGCGCCCAACCTTGATCCCGTTTATTTATTTCGCGTTGTACTTCCTCCAGTACCGCTGAAAACACATGATCAAAACTGATGGGGAGCGGGATAATCTTTGCTTCACCGGGTTGATGATCGAGTAGTTTTTTTCCTTTCCACTGATTCAAATCGATTTTTTTGATGGTATTGGTATGGATGAAATACAAGTATGACAACAATTCATCTTTTTGCCGATCCGAAATAAAAGACACCTTGACGTTCATCAGCACATGCGGCCATAAATGGTTGGATGGTTCATACGCCACGGCAAACATTCCCCGATTTTTTGCGCTCTGATAGATTTTTTGCATGCGGTAACTTCCAGGTAGGACGCGCTCTGGCTTTTGCGTGTCTTTTAGCACACTGGTGAACTGTAGTGATGGAGGCATATCATCAAAGAGTAGATACAAAAAATTGGGTGGAGGCGTTTCACCAAGCGTTTCGATCCACATCCAATAAAAAGGGCGATCGGTCAGCTCTTTGTCTACTTCTTTAGGAAGTTCCACAGATAACGCAAAATCGTCTGCAGAGTGAAGTGTGGCATCAACCAGCATAAAATACCTTTTGCAGAACTCTTGCAGTTTTTTGTCCTTCATCTCATTTACCTTTCCCTACTTGTGGTTGGAAGGCGTACGCTGCACCCGCTTGGACAGTACATTTAAACGCGCCTTGACTTCGCTCGGATCCCGACTTTCCACAAATGTTTGCAATAGTTCCTTTTCAAACGCTTTGGCGCCAAGAATCACGTCTAGTTCCCCGATTACCGCCTCAAACATTTGGATTTTTTCCTGCAACAACTGAACGATATGCTCCTCAATTGTCTCTTTCGTCGCCAGATTGTAAATATACACAGGGCGTGTTTGACCTAGTCGATGCACACGTCCGATTCGCTGCTCCACTCTCATGGGGTTCCATGGTAGGTCAAAATTGATGACCTGGTTGCAAAATTGCAGGTTGATGCCTTCTCCTCCCGCTTCTGTTGCGACAAGCACCTGTGCCCGGTGTTCGAAAAGATCCTTCATCCAGTCTTTTTTTCCTCTTTTAAATCCACCGCGAAAAGGCACCGCCGCGATACCTGAGCGCCGCAACATATAGAGTAAAAAATCTTGTGTAGCCCGATATTCTGTGAAAACAATCAGTTTGTCGGCAATTTGTTTGGCAAGATCAATCGTTTGGTTGACCTTGGTATAGCCAGGTACTGATTGAGCCATCTCATAAATGTGTTCCAATCGCTCACGCGCGGAGGAGATCAAGTGAGTGTCCTTGCGCATTTTTTCCAGGGTGGGAAGCGCGGCGTAAGAACTGCTGCAAATTTCCCGTTGGAGCGTGATCAGCGGGAGCAAACTGCGATGATTCGAGGAGCGATATTCATACTCCTCTTTGATAAATCCACTGACCTCCTCGTAAAGCTCCATCTCTTCTTGAGATAGACGCAGCATGATGGCTTCCACGTGACGTTCGGTAAAATCTACTTGGCTTTCTTTTCTTCGGTTTCGTACCATCAGCGTATGTAATGCGCTGCGCAGTGCCTGAGGGTTTTTAGGTGTGCGCTTATCCAAAACATGGGTCGAAGCAAAAGCCGTCGGATTTCCAAGCTGTCCCGGGCGCAAAAGATGGATGAGGTTGTACACCTCTTTTAAGTCGTTCTGGACAGGAGTCGCAGTGACAAGAAGCAAATATTTTTTACGTATCTGGTTGACCAGTTGCCAGTTACCAGTGCGGTTGTTTTTTAATTTATGCGCTTCATCCACAATCACTAAGTCGTAATCTTGGCCGAGTACGATGCTGCGATGAGGTTCACGTTTGGTGGTGTCCATTGAAGCGACAACGACATCATAATTGGTCCAAGACCATTCATTGCGCTGGGCAAACGCGTTGACTGCGAACTTCTCGTTGAGCTCGCGAGTCCATTGCAGGACAAGGGATGCAGGGACGAGAATGAGTGCTTTTTTGACGAGTCCTCGCACCATGTATTCCTTGATCACAAGGCCTGCTTCAATCGTTTTACCAAGCCCCACTTCGTCTGCAAGTAGCGCTCTACCATGTAATTCGTTGATGACACGTTTAGCGGTCTCGATCTGATGGGTATAGGGGAGAACGCTTGGCAACAGCTTTAAGCATGCGAGATCGTCAAAACTGACCGCAATGGATTCCTCTTCCGCTTCGTAAGCAAGCAAAAAAAGACCCCAGCGTCCGCTGACAGCGTCTCCGCGTTCCTTCAGTTTTTGGCGAAGTTGATCGTGAATCTGGTAATTATACACAAATCTTCTCCTTTACGTTGAAGTATGCCCGATTTATTGGTTGGCATTCCGCGTCAGTTCCAGCTATACTGGTTGTAAGAAAAATGAACGATGAATTTGCGAATGACGATTGCAGGAGAGCGCGAAAGCACTTTCGCCACCGAAGGAGCAAGCGGAAAGAGCGGTTCTTTCCCGTGAATCTCTCAGGTACAGGGTACTGCAATCCGACGCCACCTGGAGAGCGCCGAGCGATTGGCCACCAAAGGGGTAACCTGCGGTTGCAGGGGAACTCTCAGGTACAAAGGACAGGGACGATGCCGATGTGTTTTGTCGGTGTCTTTTTTGTTTTCACCTTTATCGAGGAGCGATCAATGTGACGGAATTAAGGCGGACGCCACTTTTTCCACTGTACAAAAAGTACGGTGCACAAGTTGTAGATTTTGCTGGATACGAAATGCCAGTCCAATTTTCAGGGATTGTAGCGGAGCACAAACTAGTCCGCGAAAAGGCGGGCTTGTTTGATGTATCCCATATGGGGGAAATTGAGGTGACAGGGCCAGGGGCAGGCGCCTTCATCCAAACAATCATCACCAACGACTTAATTAAAATTCTGCCTGGGCAAGCACAGTACAGCCCGATTGCCAACGACAAAGGCGGTACCGTGGATGATGTGCTGGTGTATTGCCTGAATGAAAATGAATATTGGGTTGTCGTCAATGCGGCCAATCGTGAAAAGGACTGGGAGTGGATGGTGTCCCATCAACCGGAGGATGCTGACGTTACGCTTCGTGACCGGTCGGACGAAATCGCTCAACTGGCATTGCAGGGACCACTTGCTGAAACGATTCTGCAAAAGTTGACTACGGTCGATCTTTCGCAAATCCACTATTACTCTTTTCAAACGAATGTCAATGTGGCAGGCGTGCCGAGCTTAGTGTCGAGAACCGGATACACTGGGGAAGACGGTTTTGAAATCTATATGGATGCGAGTCAGGCAACGAGTGTCTTTGAATCACTAATGGAAAAAGGGGCTCCTTTTGGACTGGAACCCATCGGTCTTGGTGCGAGGGACACGCTTCGGCTTGAGGCGAGATTACCACTGTACGGGCATGAGTTGCTAGACGATATTTCACCGCTTGAAGCGGGGCTTGGCATGTTTGTGAAGACGGCTAAATTTGATTTCATTGGGAAAGACGCGTTGTTGTCGCAAAAAGAAAACGGACTGCGCCGCAAAATTGTCGGCTTTGAGATGAAGGATCGCGGGATTGCCAGGGGAGGGTTTCAGGTGTTTGGATCGGACGGTCCAATTGGGTTTGTCACCAGTGGAACGTTCAGTCCCACCTTCAATAAAAGCATAGGACTTGCCATGGTGGAACTGCCTTACACAGAAGTGGGAACGGAATTTGACATTGAAATCCGCGGAAAAAAAGCGCGTGCCGTGGTCGTGAAGACACCATTTTACAAGCGCGCAAAAGCGTAACCGAAGGAGGGAAGCAATATGAGCGAATGGAGTTATTTGCCTGACGTAGAAGAAGACAGGGCACAGATGTTAAAGGCCATGGGGATGAAGGATATCAAGGAACTTTTTGCGGATATCCCTGCCCACCTTCAACTGAATAGGCCATATCAACTTAACAAACCAGCAAGTGAATGGGAACTAATGCAGGAATTTGGGAAGCTCGCAAGTGCCAATGTGAATGTAGACCAAGCCGTGTCCTTTCTCGGTGCTGGCGCCTACGATCATTTTATTCCGAGTGTGGTGCCGGCAGTGGTCTCGCGCTCTGAATTTTACACCGCTTACACGCCCTATCAGCCGGAAATCAGCCAGGGAATCTTACAGGCGATTTTTGAATACCAAACGATGACGGCAGAGTTGTTTGGCTTGGATGTTTCGAACGCATCCGTTTATGATGGCCCGACTGCGCTTGGTGAAGCGGCGCTGATGGCGTGCACACACACACGCAGAAACAAAGTGCTTGTCAGCAGTGCGGTGAACCCCGAGTATCGTAAAGTGCTAACCACCTATGCTTCCGGGCAACGCATCGAAGTGGTCGAAGTTGCTCAACAAGATGGCGTCACTGATTTGGAGCGCTTGGCGCAGATGGTATCCGAAGAGGTAGGGGCAGTGGTGGTCGGATACCCGAATTTCTTTGGTCACATTGAAGAGTTGGATGCCATCGCACATAGATCGG
>JAJZAS010000086.1 GCA_021799325.1 Bacillota bacterium
CTCGATATTCAGCCGGGCGTCCCTCGGCAAGTGAATGGTGATTCGCTTCGTTTGACACAGGTGTTGAACAATCTGGTAGGGAATGCGATTAAGTTTACCGATCAAGGGTCAATTCGCATTCGCGTGAAAGCAGACAAGCAACCAGATAAGGGCTGGTTACTGCATTTTACTGTGAGCGATACGGGGATAGGAATCCCGAAAGATAAACAGGCTCACTTGTTTCAAGCGTTTACGCAAGCGGATAGCTCGATTTCACGAAAGTATGGGGGTACCGGCTTGGGGCTTGCCATCAGTCACCAGCTTGTTCAGTTGATGGGGGGGACCATCAGCGTGACAAGTCAACCAGGGATTGGGTCGGATTTTCACTTTACCATTCGAGTGGATGCTTTCGACAATTTGGATGAATCCGATGAGCAGTCTGCTTCTGTTGCGAATGAATCGACTTCGCAACGGGAAATTGCAGCCGCAAAGGTAAACATGGACGGATGGGAATCGCTTGGCGAAGGTGATGCTGCTCTGCTTCAATCACTGTTTAAGGATCTTTATGCGTATTTGAAAGAGCAGGAGATTATACCCGAAGCGATGATGGAGAATTTGGTGGTGTGGTCCAAAAAAGGATTGTATGCGGACAAGTTCCATCGCCTTCTCAATCAAATGGATCAATTTGATCATCCTGGTGCCAAAAAAACGTTGATGGAACTTGCTAAAGCGCTGTCTATAGAGTGGGAGGATAACTAGTCATGCCCAATAAATCCCTTATCCTGCTTGTCGATGATCGTCCGGAAAATTTACATGTGATGGTATCTGTTTTGCGTGCCATGTATCGAGTAAAAACGGCCACCAGTGGCATGATGGCCTTGGAATTGGCGGCAAAGGATGACAAACCTGATTTAATTCTGCTCGATTTGATGATGCCTGAAATGGATGGATATGAAGTGCTCCATCGACTGCGCAGTCAAAGTGAGACTAAGCACATTCCTGTCATTTTTGTGACTGCTGATCATTCGATTGACAGTGAGCGCATCGGACTAGAGCTTGGTGTGGAAGATTACTTGACTAAGCCTGTGGTGATACCGGTGCTTCTTGCCAGGGTACAAAATGTTCTGAAAAGAAAACAGGACGAGCAGCAATTGCGCCTCTTTGCTCAGGTGGTGGAACAAACTCGCGAAGGAATCATTGTGATGGACAAGGACACGACGATTGTCTTTGCCAATCATGCCTATAGGGAAATGATGGGGTATGAAGAAGCTGACTTGCTAGGAAGCAACCCACGCATGCTAACATCTGGCAAATACGAAGAAGACTTCTTTTTGGAAATATGGGAGCAATTATTAACTTTAGGGTATTGGCAAGGGGAAATTTGGAATAGGAAAAAGGATGATTCCATTATTCCATTATGGGTTTCGATCAGCAAAGTGCAGAATGAGGATGAGAAGTTTGTCAATTACATAGGGATCACTATGGATCTCACTGAAAGGAAAAAACTCGAAAACGAATTAACCTTTTTGGCTCATCACGATGCGTTAACAGGGCTACCTAATCGGACAGTGCTTGAATCGCATATTGAAATGGCAATGGCGAGGGCACGCCGGCAAAAACAATCCATTGCGGTAGGTATTTTGGATTTGGATAATTTTAAGCCGGTGAATGATACTTATGGACATCCTGCCGGTGATCAGTTGCTTCAGACAATCGCCACTAGAATGCGCAACTCCCTTCGTGGAAATGATCTGCTGGTTCGCCTCGGCGGTGACGAATTTGTTTTAGTGATTGAAGATTTTCATTCTGTAGAAGAACTTTTTCCACTCATGTCCCGTTTACAAGAGGCAATTGAAGCGCCGATTCACCTTCAAGCCATTGATGCAGAGGTTGATGTGGGAATCAATGCCAGTTTGGGCATGGTGGTATTTCCAGAGAAAGAAGGTGCTCCCGACTCATTATTGCGGGAAGCCGATCAGGTTCTCTATCAGGTAAAAGCAAAAAAAGGCAGGCGGGAGCGTTGGTGGGCGGTAAACGATGAGATCAAACTGGATGACTATGAAGAAATTATGCCTTATGGAAGCAAGGCTGCTATTTTACTGAAAGCCAACTCAAAAACCTTGCAAGTCCTTCTGCAGGATATGATGACGCTTTTTGAAAAGGAAATTACCACCAGGTCAGGGTTCGTCAATTTAATTCAGTTGCTGACACAAGAGCAGATAGAGACACTTTTAACTTTGCAAAAGCATCATTTGAATTTGCTTTTCGACCCTCATTTATTTGAAAAAGAGCATCGTGAAAAAGCGAAGGAACTTGGGCGCAGTCACGCCGCAAGCGGAGTGGATTGGCTTTGGGTCTTTGAAATCTATAATTTGTGGATCATGTTAATCGGGGAAAGGTTTATCGCCTATCGCCTGCCATCGTCCTTAGTTCGCATCTTGACGGACCGGTTGTGGGTTGATGCAGAAGGGCAGGCTGCAGGATTTCATTACGTAGATTTGCAGCGGTGGGATGTCATCAATCAAATTGATTCTTTAGTGTGGGACATCAGGAAATTTACGGAACTGGCCAATCAAACAGTCAATCTTCTGGTTGAGCTTGACGATGTGATGGCTGCCATCATAGGTAGGCCGGATGAATCCGGGAAGTTCGTTTATGAATTTGTGGCGGGATCGCTGAAGGGGGATTACGGGAGGGCAATACAATCAGGTCTAATTGTGCCTGCGAGCACTCGTTTGGATGACGCGAGTGGTAGGGGGATCACAGGAAAAGCATGGCGTTTTGGTACCATTCAACGGGCGATGAACTACGCCACGGATGAAAGTGTGTCGCCCTGGCGCCAGTATGTGCTCGATCATCAGTTGCTGTCATCGGTGGCAATCCCACTTGTGGCGCCAAACGGGAAACCACACGCAGTCTTAAATCTTTTCAGTCGCTATCCAGGGGCGCTTGCTTCTCCTTCGCAACACTCCATGATCGAACATTTGCAGAAAATTCTCGGACTCGCACTGGAGCGGATTACGAGGTATGAAGAATCATCACTATTTATGTCTTCCTCACATCATGAACACCATCAATCGCTGGAGTCAGGATTGATCATGCACTACCAGCCAATTATTGAATTGCAATCGGGCCAGTTGATCAGGGCAGAGGCGTTGGCTAGACTACTTGAGTCGGATGGTCATTTTGTGATGCCAAGTGAGTTTCTGCCGTTATTGACGGCAGATGGATTGCGTCAATTATTTGAACTCGGAATCAAACAGGGGTTTGAAGCACTTCATCATTGGAAAGATTCCGGTGTTTCCTGCTCTCTAGCAGTTAACTTGCCGCCGATTGGTCTAGTGGATGCGCGCTATGGCGGAATTGTGGAGACCGCCCTGCAACAATTTGACTTGACTCCTTCAGACTTGGTGTTGGAACTCGTGGATACTGATAACGTCGATGTGAGTAACGTTGATTCTATGTTAGAAATGTTTAAACAGTTGGGCATTGAACTGGCGGATGATGATTGGGGTTCTGGCCAAAGTGGTTTATTAAGATTAAAGCAGGCTCCGTTTCGAATTATCAAAGTGAACCAGCAATTGCTTAAAGATATTCAACATGATCCAATCGGTGTATGTAAGTTTATTTATGGATTGACGCGCCTCGCGCATGAACTGGGAATGCAGGTGGTGGTGGAGGGACTTGAATCCCTTGGTCATGTGGAAATGGCCTTAATACTGGGAGCCGATTTTGGACAAGGGTATGGCATCGCCAAACCAATGGACAGTGAGGAATTGATAAGGTGGGCACATACGCATGCTTATCAGGCGAAGCCAAATAGCCCCAAAACCGCTATTGGTGCACTCGCTGCGCATTTTCGCTGGATGGAGGACGGTCATTCCGGTGAAGAAGCGTGTTACTTTCAACATTACCTTGAGGTGAGGCATTTGATTGGCAGTGAATTAGATAAAGCCCATCACCAATTACATGAGTTCGTAAAGTCAAATCAACTGATGGGGCATCATGACATGAATATTCAATTTATGGAAATGATTCTCGAAAACATAAACGAAGAGATGAAATGGGCAAAAGGCATTCATGCCTGATGAGAATAAAAAAGCGCCAGAACGAGGCCTGGCGCCAACGGGTGCGGTCATCTTTTTATTCGGCGTCAAAGAGGCCGGTGGACAAATAGCGTTCTCCTGTGTCGGGAAGCAACGCGACGATGGTTTTCCCTTTGTTCTCAGGGCGGCTGGCGATTAGTTTGGCTGCGGTAATCGCTGCTCCAGAGGATATGCCAACCAGAATGCCCTCGGTTTTGGCAATTGTTCTGGCAGCTTCATAAGCGTCTTCATTGCTGATTTTTAGCACCTCATCGTATACGTTGGTATTTAACGTACTGGGAACAAATCCAGCGCCAATGCCTTGAATCTTGTGGGGGCCCGGATTGCCGCCAGACAATACAGGTGAATTTTCTGGTTCCACTGCGATCACCTGAAGGGTGGGTTTATGAGCCTTCAGCACTTCACCTACTCCGGTGATGGTCCCCCCGGTGCCAATCCCGCTGATAAAGATATCCACGCGTCCCTCGGTGTCTTCCCAAATTTCCATCGCGGTAGTTTGACGATGCATTTCTGGATTCGCGGGATTTTCGAACTGTTGAGGGATATAGGCGTCAGGAATTTCATTTTTCAATTCCTCTGCCTTCGCGATCGCCCCCTTCATTCCTTTTGCACCTTCTGTTAGCACTAGATCGGCTCCCAGGGCGTGCAACATGCTGCGCCGCTCTACGCTCATCGTTTCTGGCATACAAAGGATACAACGATAGCCTTTTGCCGCTGCAACAAACGCTAGCGCAATGCCGGTATTCCCGCTTGTCGGTTCAATAATGGTCGTAACGCCGGGGGTAATCAGGCCTTTTTTTTCGGCATCTTCAATCATCGCGAGACCAATGCGGTCTTTGACGCTGCCTAGCGGATTGAAGTACTCTAATTTAGCAAGAACCTCACTGCCTGTTTCCGCACTGACATGTTGGAGTCGAATAAGTGGAGTGTTGCCTATCAATTCTGTGATATTTGTGGCAATTTTAGGGCGAGCTTTCATGGTAATTGCCATCCTTCTTTCTTTTTATTATAGTATTCCTATATGTTTAGTTAGATTAGTTATATTGTACGAGAAATGATATGAAATGTACAGTGTCATCGTGGTTTCATGCGTAAATAAGAAAGGAAGTTAGGTCAGATGAAAATTTCAACGAAAGGCCGGTATGGACTGATGTTGTTGGTGGATCTGGCTGCGAATGAATCATCGGGAGAGCCGATCTCGTTAAAATCGATTGCTGAACGGCAGGGATTGTCTGACCATTATTTAGAACAGTTGATCGCTCCCCTTCGCAATGTGGGATTGGTACGTAGTGTTCGCGGTGCGCGCGGCGGATATGTGCTCGATAGATCGAGTACAGAAATTCGTATCAGTGAAGTATTAGCTACGCTGGAAGGCCCCATTACACTAGTGGATGAAGACATAGAGGATGGGCTTGGAGATTTTTGGGATCGCTTGCAGGGCAGCTTAATGGCCGTGCTTGAATCGACGACTCTTCGGGATCTTGTCGAAATTAGGGAAAAGAGCACGGGAAACTTCATGTATTATATCTAAATTGCCATTCGCATCTCGTCATACCCAGTTGGTTGAAAATTTGGGTGTATTTTTTTCTCAATCTTAAGAAGGTTTAAAGCTTTAGGTTATAAACTGTTTTCATTCGTAAACAGGAGGTTAGTGATGAACAATTTAGTCATGCCTTTATCGCAAATTGAACAATTGGCTGTGGAATACGAACAAGCCAAACCGGAGGTGATTTTGCGAAAGGCGTTTGAAACACTTCCCAATATCACCTTTGCCTGTTCTTTTGGAGCAGAAGACATGGTACTGATGGACATGATCATGAATATTCAACCAGACGCGCAAATGTTTTATTTGGATACCGATCTTTTGTTTTCTGAAACCTATGCGCTTCGTGAGGAAGCCATTCGCCGCTATGGATTCATGAATCTGACACAGGTCCGACCTGCGCTCTCCCTTGCAGAACAGGCAGAGCAGTACGGGCATGAGCTATGGGCGAAACAACCTGACGTCTGTTGTATTTTACGAAAAGTGAACTCACTATCTGATCATCTACATAAATTTCAGGCTTGGATTACAGGAATTCGAAGGGAACAGGCAGTGACCAGGGCCAATGCCCAAGTCTTCGAATGGGATCAGAAATTCGAAATGGTGAAAGTCAATCCTCTCGCCACTTGGACGAATGATCAAGTGTGGAACTATATTCGAACTCATCATGTGCCATATAACCCGCTGCACGACAATGGATATCCCAGTATCGGTTGCATTCATTGCACTCGTCCTATCAAGGAAGGTGAAGATCCGAGAAGTGGAAGATGGTCAGGTCATGAAAAAACGGAATGTGGATTGCATCACTAATGGCATAAATATGCTGATGTTTAGAAAGGGGAAAATCCATGTCGACCAATCTTCGTCCAGGTCGCCCATCGCTAGTGAACCGATGGATTTACGATCACATCCATGATTTTT
>JAJZAS010000087.1 GCA_021799325.1 Bacillota bacterium
GACTCCATCATCATAAACAGATTCAATGAATTAGTCCAATTATGCCATTTTCATGTCAAATATTTTATGGAATTATGAACATTAATCAGAGAGAAAGGAGGCTGAATGAAATAGGAAATTTATGGGCCTTTCCTTTCACCACGCTTCTTCAATCATTGTGGTATGTGGCCGGCATTGTGGGCATATGGGAACTGGTGAATCGAATTCGTGCGACAGGACAACCGTCCAGTTCAACATCGATGTCTCTTTTGGATGTCGCTCAATTTGCTATTCCCATTGCAGCACTCATAACTTGGAACTTGATTTTCCATCACGTTGATTTATGGATTGTTGTTTTTTATACAATCGGAGCCTCTATTTTATTTGAACAAAAAACCATGCAGTGGTTCCTGCTTACTTTATCTCCATTACTTCTTATTACTTTTTTTATTAATTGGCGAGTCTACGGCTTCTTATCTTATTCATTGATAGGCGGTTCACTATCGCTTTTTACCGTTTCTTATTTATTATACCGAAAGTACCACCCCTATTGGGCCGCGATGTTTAGCGCCACATGGATCATCGTATCAATGCTCATCCGCTCAGAATGGTTGCATGCGGCCAGTGAAATGGTCAGCCTGTTCGGCTTTACCATCCCGCTTTTTATTTACTTTACAGAGAAATATCTACACAAGAACGAAGCTCAACCCAATCTCCATCACCCTACCAATTTAAGCGCCGTCATCGAAGGTCAGCCATCTTTTGATGAATTTCGAAACACCATATTGCAACTACCCGTGGGAATCATCATTACGACTCAAGATTACATCATCGTGGATATCAACGATGAATTTACCAAGTTCAGCGGGTATGCCAAAAGTCAGTTACTCGGCAAAAAACCAAGCATGATGGCAGCGCCCCAAGCAACGAACCACGAACTTTACGAATCGATGAAAAACCGCCTTCTCACTGAAGGGTATTGGGATGGGGAATTCTTAAACCGCAAACCCACCGGCGAAATATGGAATGCTCATACAACGATTTCCCCACTCCGGATCAATGATTCACAGTTTGGATACTGGGCAGTTGTCATTCCCATTGAACAAGAAACTTACTCCCAAAAATCCATCGCGGACTCTCTATTGATACAGGCCCAATAAAAAAAGCAAGGCGGCAGCACCTCACCACCTTGCCCATTTCTTTTTTAATCAGGAAACCATGCTGCGAAATGCCATGATCCAGATGGAGCCACCCACAATGGTGAAGGCGATAAAGGCGCCAAAGATCAACGAGATCACATGATAGGCGGGGCCATCTCTTTCCGTCAAATGCATAAACAAAAGCAATTGAATCAGGACCTGGAAAACCGCCAGCACCAGAATGGAGACAATTTCAGTAGACACAGGCAGTTGCAGCGAAAACACCAACCAAAGTGCCATGACGGTAAGTAGAATGGACAACACAAATCCTATCACGTGCTTCCAAGGAAAGCCCTCGTGTGAAGGTTGACTGCTCATCATCACTCACATCACCTTCCCCGTCAAATAAACCACAGTGAAAATGAATACCCAAACCACATCAAGGAAGTGCCAATACAGTCCCACGACAAATAGCTTACGAGCCGTTTTGGGAGTAATTCCTTTTCTCATCACCTGAACCAAGATGGAGAGTATCCAAAGAATACCTAGCGTAACGTGGGATCCGTGCGTGCCAACAAGAACGAAAAATGCGGACAGAAATGCGCTTCGGGAAATATTGGCCCCGATGGAAACGTAATGCGCAAACTCACTGATTTCCATTCCCAGAAACCCAAGGCCGAGAAGCACTGTGATGAGCACCCACGCAAGGACACCTTTCGTATTTTGACGCCTCATCTCATACGTGCCAAGCCCCATTGTAAAGCTGCTGGTTAAAAGCAGGAACGTTTCAATCGTGAATCCGCGAATGTCAAATAATTGTTGCGAAGTGGGTCCCCCCGCGACATTGCCGTGAAATACCAGGTACACAGCGAAGAGCGTCGAGAACAGTACCACCTCTGCAGCGAGAAACACCCAGAAACCGAAAATTTTCAGGTTCCCGTCTCCCTGGTATTCAAGCGGGAGTGATGAGGAAATGGGTTCATGTAGGGATTCCATGTTTACTGCCATTTTTATAACCTCCCCGCCGCAATTTCTGTGCGTTCAATTTCTTCCGTCGAGATAAAATGCTCATCATTGTATTCAAAAGATCGCAAGAATAGACCAATGGCCACGACGATCAAACCAGGTATGCCGAGCCAATACCACTGCCATATGAAGCCGAATCCGGCAACAAAGAACGCCACAGAGATGATAAATGGGCGATACGAATTATTCGGCATGTGAATGGGTCTTATTTTTGACTTATCCACTGCTTTAACTGGTCCAGGCTCCTGTTCTTTGGGATGCTTCATCATCCAGTATGCGTCAATCCCTTTTACTTCGGGGATCACCGCAAAGTTGTATTCGGGTGCAGGAGAAGGAATAGACCATTCGAGTGTGCGCCCATCCCAGGGATCCCCTGTCAGGTCTTTTTCGGGATGGCGAATGGTATACGCGATGTCAAAGACCATCACCACAAAGCCTAGGCCCATGCCAAGTGCGCCAATCGTTTCAATCAGATTGAATGGTCCCCAACCAAGTCCAGCCGGGTAGGTGTACATCCGCCTCGTCATTCCCATTAACCCTACGAAGTACATGGGCATGAAGGTCATATTGAAACTAATCATGAAGATCCAGAACGCCCACTTGCCAATCCGCTCGTTGAGTTTTTGCCCGAACATCTTGGGCCACCAGTAATAGAGTCCCGAAAAGACGCCAAATACGGTGCCAGCGATGAGCACGTAGTGGAAGTGCGCCACCAGGAAGTAACTGTTGTGGTACTGATAATCCGCTGGTGCACTTGCTAGCATCACCCCCGTCAATCCACCAATGAGGAAATTAGGAATAAACGCGAGCGCCCAGAGCATGGAAGTCGTAAACTCGATTCTGCCTTTATACATCGTGAATAGCCAATTGAATATTTTCACGCCAGTCGGTACCGCGATCAGCATGGTCGAGAAGGAAAAGAAGGAATTGACGCTTGCCCCTGCTCCCATCGTGAAAAAGTGGTGTACCCACGTGGTAAAGCTGAGTATGGCAATCGCCACCAGCGACACCACCATCGCTTTATAACCAAATAATCGTTTATGCGAAAATGTGCTTACGACCTCAGAAAAGACACCAAATGCAGGCAAGATCACAATATAGACTTCGGGGTGCCCCCAGATCCAGAACAAATTCGCCCACATCATTGGTAGCCCGCCATGAGTAACGCTGAAAAAGTGAGCGCCAAACAGACGGTCAAACATTAGGAGAGCCAGTGTCACGGTCAGCACCGGAAAGGCGAAAATGATGATGACGGAGGTAATGAGCACCGACCATGTGAACATCGGCATCCGCATCAGGGTCATCCCAGGCGCACGCATTTTCAGGATCGTCACAAGGAAATTAATCCCTGTCGCAATTGTCCCTATCCCTGCGATTTGCAAAGAGATCAGGTAATAATTCTCACCGACACCAGGGTCGTAAAACGGCCCTGCAATCGGGGCGTAACTGGTCCAGCCTGCATCAGGTGATCCACCGATGACAAACGAAATATTAAAGAGCAACGCCCCAAAGAAAAACAGCCAGAAGCTCATGGCATTCAAATACGGGAAGGCCACATCACGTGCGCCTATTTGCAGTGGAACCGCGATGTTCATCAATCCGATGATAAAAGGCATCGCCATGAAAAGGATCATAATTGTTCCGTGCGTGGTAAACACCTGATCATAGTGCTCCGCAGTTAAGAAATGATTGTTAGGAATCGCCAGTTGAGCGCGAATGATCAGTCCGTCCATTCCACCGCGAAAGAACATGGCAAACGCAGCGATGATATACATAATGCCAATTTTTTTATGGTCAACTGTCGTAAGCCATTCGTCCCATAGCCACTTCCATCGTTTGAGATACGTCAAAAGCCCGACGATCCCGAGCGATGTCAACACGATCAACGCGTCAGATGTCCAGATCATTGGCCCTTCATTCCACATAAAATACTTATCGCCAATTTGTAAAATGGAATGTAACAATTGGGTGCACTCCTTTCTCTATGAATTAGGCGCCATATACATGGCGTTCATTGAATTGTTGCGCGGTCCGGAAAACTGAATATAGTGCGAAAAAGTCATGGTAGAGACTACACTCTGCGCGGTCAGTTTCTGATAATCCGCCATCGTCATTGCTGGTGCTGTAGTCTTGACCTTTTGTACCCAGGCAGCATAATCACTTGGGCTTTTTGCGATCACATTGAAGACCATGTGTACGAACCCGCGTCCGGAAAAATTAGCACTTCTGCCCACATAAGTTCCGGGGTGGTCAGCTTGTAGCCACAACCTCATGAGCATCCCAGGCATTGAGTATTCCTGACCACCTAGCGCAGGTATCCAAAGTGAATTCATCGGGCCAATGGCATCGAGTTGAAATTCAATTGGTCGATTAGCAGGAATGACCACGTAATTGACGGTTTCAATGCCCTGACCCGGATACTGAAACATCCATTTCCAGTTGGCGGAAACAGCCTTGATTACCACCGGTGTACCGGTTGAAGGCGGTTTCACCAATGCGTAGGTAGTCTTGATCGTCGGAATGATCAATGCGATGATAATGAGGATCGGTACCACCGTCCACACCGTCTCAAGCAATCTGTTACCTTCCTGTTCTGGTTGGTAGTCGCTCTTGCTTCCCTTTTTTGCCCGATATTTGATTAGCATGAACGCAAAAAGTGCAAACACGGCGACCACCACGATCATCATCAGCCCAAATGACCAGGTGATCAGATGCAGTTCTTCCGTGGCCACTGGCCCTTGCGGATTTAACACCACGATTTTGCCACAACCAGACAGCATCAACGTGGACAATGCAAAGATCAACACCGAGCGCCATCGTTTGCGTAGAAATTGCATAACGTCTACTCCTTTCAATCAGATTTAAGCGAGAATACAAGTTATTAAACAGTTCATTCGTACTGGTTATATAGTACCAAAAGACTAGTTATTGTAGAGGGGTTAAATAGTCCGTTCACAAATATTTTGAATAAAGTTTTGAATTCGGACTAAAATATTTCGATTTTATGTCACTATATTGTAAAATTTATCATTTTAATGGATTAAAGGGAAGTTTGAAGGGAGGATGCGCTGTAGTTATTTAGGACTATTACTATAGAGGGGCTATTTTTCGATACGAAGTTGTTGACCTTCCAAGAGTTCCAACTGCTCTGCCATATGGGCATCGAGTTCCAGCACATGAGCGGCGCGCCTGCACATGCGCAATCTCCTGGACCTGACATTTCGCGAAATGAAGAGGATTTCACCGTTTTTATCCAAAAACAGCACATCAATAGGCTTGTGCATGAAGTACGTATGAATAGAATTGCAGCGCGGAATATAAAGTGCCGATATTGGCCTCCGGATCATTCCTCGCAAGCGCTTGTAAAAAGTGTTGGCCACCTCCAAATCACTCATTAATAATTGGGCTTCCCGGTATAGTTTCATCATTCATCTTCCTTCCATTCATTTAATAAATAGGCTGGCAATTCTGATCACAGCAGGGCCAAGAATGATAATAAATAACGCAGGAAACAAAAATATAATTAAAGGAAACAAAATTTTTATTGGCGCTTTCATGGCTTGTTCTTTCACTTTTTCACTCATTCTTCTACGAGCCTCGCTTGCCTGAACACGCAGCACATTGGCAAGCCCCATGCCCAAACGATCTGCCTGAATCACCGCATTGGCAAAACCCCTGAATTCTTCAACCCCGACACGCGATCCCGCATCGCGAAGTGCATCGCGTCTGCTTTTGCCAAGATTCATTTCGGCTAGCACTTGCCTGATTTCCCTACCTAATTCATTTTGCAAATGACGAGAATTCCTTTCCATCGCCTGGTCAAAGCCAAGGCCCGCCTCCACACTGATCGTTAACATATCCAAAAACCCGGGCAATTGTCTCCTGATCTGATCTGCAAAATGTTGAATCCGCTGCTTGATCCACATGCGAAAAACCAACAAGGATAACAGAATGATAATAAGTCCCATCATGATCGAAAGTGCACTGTGCATCATCATCACGACCAAAATAGCGAATAATCCAGTAACAACTGCCCAGATCAATTTGAGTGCTACCCACTTCCTTACGGTCACACTCCCGCGAAGTCCCATCGCTCGAATTTGCGCTTCAGTGCGCTTGATGAAATTTCGCGATGATACTCGCATGGCATGTTCGCTGATCCTCACGAATATAGCCTTGATCATGTGTATAAAAGTTCCGTAAGGTTGAACAGTTTGCCCGTTTGCCACCATCTTTTTTACACGCCGCTCCACCTGCAATGCAAACTGAAATTGATAAGAAAGAATCCCAATGGAGAGCAAAAAAACCGCGACAATAGATCGGA
>JAJZAS010000088.1 GCA_021799325.1 Bacillota bacterium
GATTATGAACCATGAAAAAACACATCAAAGAATGGGCCTGGTATTTACTTGTATTTGGGGCAGGACTGGTCATTGCGGGTGTAAGCATTGAATCCCAACGGATCAGATGGTGGCTGATTGGGATTCTTTGTGTGCTATTCAGCGTGGTGGTGCTAATCTTACTGTTTTTGCGGGATCGTGCGAGATCAAAACTTCAGGCCATCCAGATTGCCCGAAGGCCGCGAGTCGTCGTCATCGGGGGAGGCACTGGGCAACCGGTGCTGTTGCGTGGGCTGAAGCATTTGGATGTAGATATTACGGCTGTGGTCACCGTGGCTGACGATGGTGGGAGTTCAGGACGGTTGAGGTCCGAAATGTTCATGCCCCCACCAGGGGACATTCGCAATTGTTTGATTGCGCTCGCCGATACTGAGCCACTCCTTGCGGACCTGTTGCAATACCGATTTGATGGTGGAACAGGACTTCGTGGGCATAGTTTTGGCAATTTGTTTTTGGCGGCGATGACACACATTACAGGGGATTTTGAGACGGCCATTCGCGAAACCAGTCGAGTGCTTGCCGTGCGGGGCACGGTGATGCCAGTGGCGAAGCAGGCATTTACCCTCTCGGCGGTATTTCAGGACGGGTCCAAAGTGCATGGGGAATCGCAAATTCCTCTTGCCAATAAACCAGTGGATAGGATTGAAATCCATCCTGCCTCAGTGGAACCGTTGCCTGAGGTGCTAACGACCATTTCCGATGCGGACGCTATCGTGATTGGCCCGGGCAGCCTTTACACTTCCATTATGCCCAATCTTTTGGTGCCGGGTTTGGTCGATGCGATCCGGGCATCCAAGGCCAAAGTGATTTTTGTCTGCAATGTGATGACCCAACCTGGGGAAACAGACGGTTACACTGCATCGGATCACGTGGAGGCTATTTATCGCCATGTGGGGGAAGGACTTTTTGATATGATCATCGTTAATTCTGCGGTCATTCCTGATTCAGTACTGCAACAGTATGTGGCGCAGAACGCACATCCGGTGACGGTGGATGTTGAAGAATTGCATAAACTGGGGTTAACGGTGATCGCGAGAGATTTTTTGCAAGAGTCCAAGTACGCTCGCCACGATCCGGACCTGGTGGCGATGCAAATACTGGCTCTCATCGGAAGGGAACACCGTTCTTAAGGCCCGTCTTCAAGACGCTCGGAAGGAGGAATTCGATTGTCCTTTGCCTCAAGAACAAAAAAAGAACTCACGCAGGTCTCGGGCAAACCATGTTGTGAACGCGCAGAACTGACGGCATTGATTCAACACTGCGGTGTCCTCCATGATTGGGAACATGGGAAAGTGTTGGATTTGTCTACAGAAAATGCGGCGATTGCAAGAAGGGCTTACACACTCTTGAGAAGCGCATTTACCGGTCCCCTTGAGGTGCTGGTTCAGAAGAAAATGCGTCTGAAAAAAAACAATGTCTATATTATTCGTATGAGAAGCGGTGCGGAGTCGTTTTTGCAGACACTGGATCTGTTGCAAGAGGGAGAAGTAGTTCCTGCCATTCCAGCGCCAACTATCGAACAGCATTGTTGCAGAAAGTCCTATTTACGAGGTGCATTTTTGGCGAGTGGTTCAGTCAATGATCCGGACAGCCACACCTATCACCTTGAAATTTCAAATAAGAGCAGCGAACAGGTAGATCATCTACTGCAACTTTTCCAGGAATTTCGATTGCATGCAAAAGCGATTGAACGCAAAAAAGGCCATATCGTCTACTTGAAGGAAGGAGAAAAAATAGTTGAGTTTCTCGGGTTGATCGGCGCGCATCAGGCGGTTTTGCACTTTGAGGAAGTGAGGATCGTGAAGGGGATGCGCAATCAGGTGAACCGGCTCGTCAATTGTGAGACGGCCAATCTCAACAAAACCATTTCTGCAGCGGTAAGGCAAATCGAAAACATTCGATTGATCGAAGAACGGATTGGGCTTGACAAATTGCCGTTAAAACTTCAGGTGGTGGCAGAAAAGCGCTTGCAGTATCCGGAGATTACGCTTCAGGAATTATGCGAAATGTTGCCGGAACATGTCAGTAAATCAGGGCTCAATCACCGGTTGCGAAAATTAGACGAAATTGCACAAAAGATTCGTGCAGAAAAGCGAAAGCTTCAGGAATCGTAGTCAGGCTTAACATGCTCTGCTATAATGTGATAATAAAAGTGTATTCAATGAATTGTTTTTTAAATTTGGTTTGTTGCATAGGGGGAGCATACTTTGGCAGAGCGTACCGCAACGGTTAATTTAAAATCTGGTTTGCAAGCCCGTCAAGCCGCGCTATTTGTGCAAGAAGCGAATAAGTTCAGCAGCGAAGTGTTTTTGGAAAAAGACGGGAAATCAGTCAACGCAAAAAGTATTATGGGTGTGATGTCCCTGGTGATCCCCCACGGTGCGCTGATTATACTACGGGCGAGCGGATCAGACGGGGATCAGGCGGTGGAAAGACTGGCCACCATGGTGATGAAAGAAGAATAATTATCAATAACCTGTACGAATGATCGACCCATTGCATTCATACGCTTTTAACGAATGACTTATAAATGTCTAGCAAGCGTATGGAGGCGATAAGGTGCGAAAGAGCTTTTTGCATGTCAAGAAGCGAGCACCGGGGTCGTATTTGTTCGTTGTCTTGGTGGTAGGAGCCATTCTGGCATTTGGTTTGTGGATATTTGTTTCAGTGAACCCCTTTCAGCCCGCTAATCCTTTTCTTCGCCAGGTGACCATTGGCCAATCGGTGATTGGCGACTGGCGCTATGGCGGTGCAGACCCCAATGGCGCCATGAAGTTCTATGACGCCTATCAATATGTCACGATTCCTGCGAATTCCCCTAAATTTGCGGCGGATGGAGAGTTTGTCACGCTTGATGGCCATACGCCAAGCACCTTAACCTTTGAACCTGCTTACGAATCTGAGATCATAGGGCCAGCCAGTTACGTCTGGATCCTACTTGCAGTTGCGGCTGTTTTAGCCTTGGTATGGAAAAAAAGGCGACTCGCTATTCCCAAAATGCGAAGGCAGCGAAAACGCTTGCCATCTTTTCATCACAAAATGAAGTAGCACTTTACAATCAGCGCAATATTTTACGAAACTGCATCGCGGAAAATGAAAGGATGCCATATGCTTCTTGATAGGTACCGAGAAATGAGAAGGGCCCTTTCTTGGTGGAGGCATATTCATGGCAAGTGTCATGATAGCGGTGGACGTACAGTCGGATGAATACTTTTTTGAAGTATTGACTAAGGTGGTATTTTATACTGGATTTCACCGCGGCGTGGTGGAACGCAAGTGGGCGAATTTTAAGCAGGCTTTTTGTGGTTTTTCCATTGCCAAAGTCGCTGCTTTTGATGAGTTAGATATTGAAAAGTTGCTGGCAAAAGATTCTATGATCATCAAGAATTCTCGCAAAGTTATTGCTACGGTGGAAAATGCAAAGGTTTGTCAGCAATTGATTGAGGAATATGGTTCTATGTCAGCATTTCTTCAGTACGTCCAACATGAACAAAAGCGAAGTTGGGAAGGAGAATTTCGGCGCCTGTTTCATCTGATCGGTGAAAGCGCGGCGCACTCATTGGTCGAAGACCTGCAACTGGAATAAATAAATTAAGAACGGATAGACACGGTGGGACCAAAATGGTACACCGTGTTTTTTTATAGGCATGCTATAATTATTTTCACTGGGGGAATGTATGTGGGCCTTGGGTTTTTGAAAAAGGGAAGAGTAGTTGCCATATTGGGAATGGCACTCTTGACCCTAGTTATTTATCCTTTTTATACTCCTGTTCGTTTGAAAACTTCAGCGCATGTGGCGCCTCATCAAGTGATGAAAAAGTCAACCAATATAGTGTTGCATCATCGCCGTATGACATCGGTGGAGAGTGAGCATCCCAAGAAAGTGACCATGTTGGTGGTGTGTGCGTCTTTTTTGGGTCAGCCCGCGACGAAACCTCTGTCTTTATATCAAAATTTGTACTTTGGCAGTCATCAATCGGTGGCGAGTTATTATCGCAAGGTATCCTATGGACAACTTCAACTGACGGGAGAAGTCGTGGGCGATCCGCTCCGGCCCGGAAAGTTTCTGCCGTTACCGCACTCGGAATCCTATTATGCGAAGACGGAAAATGGTTCTGGGGGTAACTTTCCCAACAATGACGATGGGGTAGTATCAGACGTCATTAATCAATTGGTGAAGGATCATTTTAATTTCAAACCTTTCGTGAAAGATGGCCAAATCCCGTATCTCGCGATCGTTTACAGCGGGTTCGGCGCAGATGTGGAGCCCAATAATAAAAATCTGATTTGGCCGGTTGAATCAAATTTGCAATATCCCATTGTCATTCCGCTGAATGATCGGCAAAAACCTACGAGATTATATGGCGGATCCAGGGAAAGGACGTCACTTCCCAGTGATGTGGCCTTGGTGAATGCGTATGACCTGGTGCCAGAGCTCGACGACTCCTCTGGCGATCCGGTGACACTCGGTGTGATCGCTCATGAATTTGGGCATTTATTGGGGTTGATGGATGTTTATGATGTGTCCAGTGCGGCCAACGCAGGACAGGGCGTGGGACCTTTTTCCCTGATGGGGACTGGTAATTGGAATGGCTTCCCATCTGGCGAACAACCGGCAGGACTGGACCCCTATTCTCTGATCTATTTGGGGTGGGTAAAGCCGAAAACCATCACTGAAAGCGAAACAGGCGTTCCGCTTCCGCCACTTGAAACCACGCCTATCGTCTATCAACTAAATCCGCTAAATTTTAGCAACGAATACTTTTTGCTTTCCAACGAAGAGGCAATAGGTGTTGACGTAGCCATTCCGGATACTGGCGTTTTTATCTGGAGAATTGATGCCACGGAAGTGATGCCAAGCAGTTATGACTGGACGAACGATGTGTTAAATGACCCTACCCAGAATCACTCTCATCATGATGATATTGCCATCATCAGTGCGGGGAACACGAATGATCTTTTGCAGCCGGAAGGGGCAGTGGGGACTTATCAGGACGCCTATCCCGTAAATGGCAACAATCAGTTCACTTCGCTCAGCAAGCCTTCGAACCGGCTGTGGAACGGGCAGTATCTGGGGATGAATGTCACTCACATTGCGATTAATCCTGTCACTAAGGTGGCAACGTTTGACGTGACGGATGTACAGAGCGGCAATTCACTAGTCATCCCAAGGCCCACTGCAGGACTGACGGTTAAAGTGGGCGTTCCTGTACGATTGCGTGCTGTATATACCCATGATGGGATTTCCAGCGATATGGAAAAAGAGGCTGTCTGGTCGACCAATATAAAGGCAAAGTGGCAGGGAAGTCAGGTGACATTCTTGACTAGTGGGCAAGCAAAGGTCAATGTATCCTATAATGGGTTATCCGCACTGGCTTATTTTAACGTTGTCAATCATTAAAACGATGAGGGGGAAGCGCATTGAACGCATCACGCCTACAACGCCTGCTAAAAGAGCTTGAAACAGGCGGTTTTTCGCATGCCATTTTTGCACCAGGAGCGAGCTTCTATTATCTTTCTGGCATAAGGACTCACCAGAGTGAGCGCTTAACCCTTTTAGGACTGAATGCTACAGGGGAGGCAGTGCTCCTTTTGCCGAGATTGGAAGCGGAGGGCATTTCCGATCCCTCGCACTATAAAATGATCACCAGCTATGGAGATGAAGAAGGCCCCTCCCACGCACTCTCCCAATTTATTACCGCGCTAGGGTTAAAAGAATCGCAAAAGATAGCGGTAGAGCCATTAAATATGCGATGGTTTGAAATTCAGGCGCTAACAGCGGCTGGGGTGACCTCTTTTATCCCTGCGGAGGAACTGGTCATGCGACTTCGCTTGACCAAAGATCAGGGAGAACTGGATGCGCTTAGACGAGCCGCAAGTATTGTGGACGTAGCCTTGCAACAAGCGTTGCCGCACTTCCGGGTGGGGATTTCGGAAACAGAATTGGCGGCAGAACTAGAGTATCAGATGCGTAAACTGGGTTCCGAAGGAACGCCATTCGGTACTATTGTCGGCTCTGGTCCAAGGGGGGCGTTGCCACACGGTATGCCGAGTGATAGAAAGGTGCAAAACGGGGATTTGGTCGTGTTTGACTACGGTGCCATGGTAGACGGTTATGCGGCAGATACCACAAGGACGCTCGCTTTTGGCGAACTAAGTGAACGATCGAAGGAAGTCTATGAAGTCGTGAGAGAAGCACAGGCGACTGCCATTCAGTCGATCAGACCGGGAGTGACCGCGGAATACGTGGACAAGGCGGCCCGAAATGTCATTGAGAAGGCGGGATATGGCGAGTTTTTTACCCATCGCACCGGTCATGGACTGGGACTCGATGTGCACGAATTCCCGAGTATCGTCAGTGGTAACGATTTAAAGTTGGTTCCTGGCATGG
>JAJZAS010000089.1 GCA_021799325.1 Bacillota bacterium
ATTCGCAGGCACTTTTGGGAAGACGTTACAGTGAATACCGGCACTCATGAAGACTTTGAAGAAACCTTTTACTCAATTAACCAGCAAGCGGCGGTGTTGGCCGAACGGGAACGAACACACGCGCTACAGAGGCAACAGTGGAAGAAATTAAACCGGCTTCTCCCATCTCCTTATTTTGGACGCATCGATTTTCAAGAGGATGGCCTGAATTTCAGTGAGCAGGTCTATATTGGCATTTCGTCATTTCTGGATGATGAGGGACATTTTCTGATCTATGACTGGCGCAGTCCCATCGCGAGCATGTACTACGATCATTCCCCTGGCGAGGCCTTCTATGACGCACCGTCTGGACGGATCACAGGGAAAATGGAATTGAAGCGACAATATCAGATTCAGGGCGGCAAAATTCAAAATATGTTTGATGCGAACCTGACGATTGGGGATGAATTATTGCAACAAGTGCTCGGTAAAGGCGCGGACTCGCAAATGAAAAGCATCGTCGCCACCATACAGAAAGAACAAAACGCCATTATTCGTGATGATAAAAAAAAGATGCTGATTGTGCAAGGCGCTGCCGGTAGTGGCAAAACCTCTGCCGCGTTGCAGCGAGTAGCCTACTTACTGTACAAACACCGCGATTCACTCACTGCCGACCAAGTCCTTCTTTTCTCGCCTAACCCGATTTTCAACAGCTATGTATCGACCGTTTTACCCGAGCTTGGGGAGGAGAACATGCAGCAGACTACTTTTCAGGACTATCTCGAATATGGTCTGGGATCAACTTTTCAGCTTGAGGATCCTTTCGATCAGATTGAATACGTATTGACCGCACGATCAGCACCTGAGTATGATGCCCGTCTTTTAGGGATCGAGTATAAAGCGTCAAGGCATTTCCTGAATGCCATCAACCATTATGGCTTGTGGTTGAGGGATAAAGGCATGAGGTTCAATCACATTCGGTTTCAAAGCCGCATTTTGATTTCCTCGGAACAAATGAAAGCTCAATTTTACAGTTACTCATCTTCTTTGTCCCTAAGTGATCGTATCGTCCTCTTGCAAAAATGGTTGGCTAACGAGCTTGCTGAACGGGAAATTGAGGAGATGGAAGCAAAGTGGGTAGATGAAGAATTGAATTACCTGGACAATGACGAGTATGCAGAGGTCTTCAGTCAACTGCACAAGGAGAGGGAACTCCTTGATATCGCCGAGCAGTATGCCGAAATTCATTCGAGAATTCATAAACAGCAGCGTGGGGATGAAAGTGACATTCACTTCGCCGAACAAGAAGAACAACTGCTTCGTCAAAAAATCGTCCATGACCGTTTTAAACCACTGAGGCGAAGCGTAAAAAAAAGAAGGTTTGTTGATGTCCGAGGGATGTATGCGCAGTTGTTCAGCGAGGAATCTAGATTTCGGGAGATGACTGGTGAAGCGGATGTGCCGGAGCGATGGATGGAAATTTGCGAGATGTCCAAAGAACGGCTCCGCAGGCGCGAACTTTTCTATGAAGATGCGACACCTTATTTGTATCTAAAAGAATTAATCGAGGGCGTACGGACCAATGCGAAGATAAAGTATGTCTTTGTAGATGAGGGACAGGATTATTCGCTGTTTCAATATGAGTATCTCAAGAAATTGTTTCCTAGCGCTAGAATGACGGTGCTTGGTGATTTCAGACAGGCCATCTTCGCGCAGACTACTAATTTGCACGATGCTGACTCGCCTTTATTTCATATATACGGTGAGGAGGAAACAAGCGCGGTCCGTCTGATGAGAAGTTATCGATCCACGAAAGAAATTGTGGGTTTTACCAAAAGCCTCCTGCCTGATGGGGATGATATCATTCCTTTTAAAAGAAGTGGTGAGAAGCCTCTTCTTGTGGCACTAGAAAGTAGGGTAGCGCGGGATTCACGATTGTGGCAAGACATTGCTTCCCTTAAAGCGGAAGGATTCCATTCCATCGCCGTCATTACAAAAACCGCCGTAGAAAGCCGGGAAGCGTATGATTCATTGAGGCAAATGGGGGATCTCCCACTTCAACTGATTACGAAAGAGACGCAAACCTACGAGACAGGTGTGATGCTGATTCCCGTATACCTCGCAAAAGGGGTGGAGTTCGATGCGGTGATCATTTATGACGCGTCCTCCCAAGTTTACCGCCAGGAAAACGAGCGTAATCTTCTTTATACCGCATGTACGCGAGCCATGCACCGACTCGTACTATACTCGGTGCAGAAATGGTCGCCTTTTGTGAAGCCATTCGATCGTTAACCGCTGTATGAGTAATTCTGGCTGAATTGCACATCCTTAGTACGTCATCAATGGCGTTTATCACTAACGAAGGATGGAGTTTGTGCAGTTGAATGGGATTAAGTTCAAAAAGACACTCATCGCACTAGTCGTTGTTTTTGGGAGTATTCCTATCGGTATCACAATGGCCTCATCCGATTTACCAATTGATTCCCCGGATCTTCACCAATCAGTGAAAGAGGTTGCTGAAACTGTTCTGATAAGAAAAATTTCGACACATAAAAAAGTCGTGGCATTGACCTTTGATGATGGGCCAAGTGCCAAATTTACCCCTGTCATTATGGATGTTTTATGGAAATACCAGGTGAAAGCCACGTTCTTTGTGATCGGCTACAGGGCTGAAAAGTTTCCTGAGTTAATCGCGATGGAAATCAATCACCATTTCCAGGTGGGCAATCATTCTTTTCAACATAAAATCATGACTGGTAATTCACAATCAGATATATACAAAGAAATGATGAACGCGCAGCATGCCATAGAATCAGCAGCAGGGCACAAACAACAACCCCGGATGTTCCGACCTCCTCGGGGGAGGATCAACGAGAAGATAGTAAAGGTGGCCAACCAACAACATTACAAGGTGATCATGTGGAGCATCGATTCACGAGATTGGGAAAATCCAGGTGTGGGAAAAATCGTGAAACGCGTTTTGTCGCAGGTGCAAAACGGGGATATTATTTTATTCCACGACCAAGGTGGAAGTCGCATGCAGACGGTAGAATCCTTAAAAGCGATTATTCCCGCATTGAAGAAAAGGGGGTTCGAATTGGTCACTGTGTCTGAGCTGGTTAACCTTGCAAACAATAAACGGTGAGGTTAACGACAAGGTCAATCCGGCGGATTGACCTTTTTGCTTAGCGCTTTATTGTATTTGTACAGATAATCAATCGTGCTTCCTAATCTTTGTATATAATAGGTATAATCATAGTCTTTCCCTGATTTGCAAGTTGATCAAGTGATATAGATCACTAACGAAATAGTGAATGTTAGATATGAGGGATTCGTTTGCGATGGTTAGCTGTGTTGGCTTTGGTACTTGTCAGTGCTTTTTGGGGCGGTCATTCTGTCATTGGAAAAATCGCAGAACTGCAAATCTCGCCGTTAGCCCTGACGGTTTGGCGTTTTACATTTGGCGGATTATTGTACCTTCCGCTTTGGTATCGGCTTATTCGTAGTAAAGTCTGGACATGGAAACTGTTTTGGCAAGTCGCGTTTACCGGGCTCTTATGGGCGGTGCTTTATCCCCTTTTTTATTACAAAGCGCTAGAATACATCTCACCTGTACAAGGATTGCTGCTCATTAACACTTCCCCTCTATTTGTCTTGATACTGAGCCGGCTGATGCTAAAAGAACGGATTCATATCATGCAACTGATTGGCATCTTGGTGGCGTTTGCCGGAATAGTATGGATGACCATGGGACAATGGGGCAACGCCACATCACTATTAGGTATTATGCTTACGCTTATTGCTTCCCTATCCTTTGCCGGTTATACCGTGTCATCAAGGAGCTTGTCTAAGCTCTCCCTATATGATCTGCTCGCGGCCATCTCGCTTTGGGGTGCCATTGATTCGTGGGTCATCGCACTTGTTTCCGGTAATGCGAATCAAGTTTGGCATGCGCTCGGTCACTTGAATCAAGCAGGATGGCTGGAATTGCTTTATATTGTTCTCATCGTGAATACCATCGCCTATGTGCTCTATCTATATGGGTTGCGCCGTTTATCAACACCTGTTTCCTCTGCGCTGACGTTTTACCCGCAGGCACTTTTTGCCGCATTGCTTCAATGGGTTTGGTTTGGCGATGTTCCTTCAGAAACGGTGGTCGTCAGTGCTGTTTTTATTTTAGGAGGAGTGCTATTAATGAATTTGCGTTTCAAGAGGGGAGAGGAATTATCATGAGACTGGAAGACGTGGCCATTTCCATGAAAAGCCTGAAAATGCTCTATGGTAATAAGCTGGTATTAAAGGAAATTGACCTTGAAGTGTATCGTGGTCAAATTATAGGATACATTGGCCCCAACGGGGCAGGGAAATCCACCACTATCAAGGCGATACTCGGCCTTATCACTGGTTATATAGGTGAAATCCGCGTATTTGGAAGAAATATTGCGGACGGGGATGTAGGCTATAAACGTCAGATTGGTTATGTTCCAGAAACGGCAGAGATTTATGACGCGTTGACGCCCCGTGAGTATTTGACGTTTGTCGCCGGTCTGTATGGGATCAGTGAAGGACAAGCTGCTCGCAAAGCAAAGGCGCTGATGGATCTTTTTGACCTAAGGGATGCCTACCATGCCAGAATTTCTTCTTTTTCAAAAGGCATGAGGCAAAAAGTGATGCTGATCTCTAGTTTGCTACATAACCCAGATATACTCATTTTGGATGAACCGTTAAGTGGACTCGATGCCAATAGTGTGATGGTGGTCAAAGATATTTTGAGTGAACTTGTGGCACAGGGAAAAACGATTTTTTATTCATCACACATCATGGAAGTAGTGGAGAAGATCAGCAACCGCATTGTTCTCTTGCGAGACGGTCAAATTGTGGCCGATGGCAGTATGGAGGAGTTAAAAGGCCAATCTAACGAGTCTTCTCTTGAAGCGATTTTCAATGACATCACTGGCTTTCATGAGCATAAGGGGATTGCCGAACAATTTGTTTCCATCATACAAGAGGTGTGACGATGAAAGAGTTTGCTTTCTTAAAAATGCTTGATCGCTTCAGAAAAGTATTTGAATCACTTGGTTGTGATTATCCGGTCATGAGAAAAATCATCCAGGTCAAGCTGACGATGGACGGGCGCAGGGTGCCGACGATCATGAACAGGGCACGCGCCAGAAAGCAAAGCGATTCTAGTGACAGTAACGCTTTTTTGAGATCGTTATGGACCTATCTGATCATGGGGCTAATTCTCGTTCCTATTGTACTCATCAATCAAAATGCAATGTTTTCGATGAGCATTGCCACTGGGATTCTCATGTTTTTGGTGATGACATCCATGATTTCGGATTTTTCTGCGGTGCTCTTGGATATCAGGGATCGATTCATCATTGCCACCAAACCAGTAGATAAGCGAACCATCAATTTTGCGAGGACACTCCATATCATTTATTACCTAATGGTGTTGACAGGCGCGCTGGCGGGGCCATCGCTTATCGCTGCTCTGTACGCTCATGGCCTCTTGTTTTTTCTCGTTTATGTGCTTGAAGTGGTGCTTCTCGACCTGTTAATTCTGGTCATCACCGCACTTTTATACCTGTTGATTCTACGCTTTTTTGATGGTGAGCGATTGAAAGACATCATCAATTATTTTCAAATCATTCTCTCTTTCGCAGTGGTCATCGGCTATCAATTGGTAGGGCGATCGTTTTCGCTGATCAATATGCATATTGAATTTCACGAAGCCTCCTGGCAATGGTTTATTCCTCCCTTTTGGTTTGGCGCTGCATTTCAGTGGTTGGAGTCAGGGAAGGCTACCGCTCAAACGATGGGGATGGCGCTTGTCGCATTGGTGATACCGCTTGGGTTGTTTTATCTCTATATACGCTTGATGCCGTCTTTTGAAAAGCAGTTGCAAAAGCTGTCAGCAGAATCATCAAGGACCACTTCAAAACGTTACGGATGGATGACGTTGCTGATGAAATTGTTTACTTCCCGAAATCAGGAGCGTCATTTTTTCAAATTTGCTTTTTTAATGATGGCGCGAGAGCGAGACTTCAAGCTGAAAGTGTATCCATCGCTTGGATTTTCTGCGATTATTCCGTTCATCGTGATTTTAAGCCCGGTGTGGTCACAGGGAATACAGGTATTGTCTCACGGGAAATGGTATCTGTGGATCTACATGAGTGGGCTTGTCATTCCCACCGTGATGCTGATGTTAAGAAATTCCACTCAATACGGCGGATCTTGGGTGTATCTCGCGACTCCCATTAAAGAGTATTCTGCCATTTACAAAGGCACAATCAAGGCGGCGCTGATGAGACTGTATCTGCCTGTTTTCCTGCTGCAGAGCATTGTGTTTCTCCTCCTTTTTGGTTGGCGTATCATACCAGATCTGATCGTCGTTTTTCTCAGCATGTGGTTGTACGCTGTGATCACGTTTCGTATTAGTCGCAA
>JAJZAS010000090.1 GCA_021799325.1 Bacillota bacterium
TCCCCGTCAATGAGCAACACCCGGGAACTTGGCAATTGGTTTGCAAAAAAGTCCCTGTCCCCATCAGAAAAAGGGTAGGGCTCTGAAGCGAGAAATACGACATCAGGCGCCAATTCAGTAAGCTGACGCAGAGATATCTGAGGATAGCGACCGGTCATTTTCGAGAGTACGTTTTGAAAACCGAACCTAGTCAGCAAATCGTCGATATAGGTATCATGTCCAACTGCCATTTCGGGGTTTTTCCAAATCATGTACGCGTAGCGGTAGGAGGGTCGGTATTCATCAGCAGGAAATTTATCCTTTATGGCTTGAACCAGACCCACGGCAGCCTCGTCCAACCCGGTTAGTTTTCCAAGATCCCGGATTAAGCGCAGTGCATCTTCTACCGTTTTCACATCCCCAACAAAAACATGGTAATCTCGTTCTAACGTCTCCACGATCTCCTTGGTATTCTCCTCTTTTTCTGCCACAATAAGATCAGGCTGGAGTGAAGCAATTCTTGCCAAATCGACGTCTTTGGTACCACCCACGTTGAGCGCTTTTTTGACGTCTGGCTCGGGATGGATACAAAAACGAGTCCTTCCAACGACAGCGCTCCCAGCGCCCAGCGTAAAAAGTGTTTCCGTGATCGAAGGACACAAAGAGATGATTCTTTTTGCGGGCAAATCCAGCGCCAACCTTCTGCCCAAGTGATCTCTGATCAGCACGAGCAACGCCTCACTTTCATCAGGAATGGAAATTTATGTAGCATGAACACTGATTCGCTGATGACCATTTACCGAGAACTGGATCGCCATTTTGGCGACTTGCAATGGTGGCCAGCAGAGAGTAAAGACGAGGTGGCCATTGGCGCTATTTTAGTCCAAAATGTGGCGTGGTCCAATACGGAAAAAGCGATCAAGCGATTGAAAGAAGCTAACCTGTTGACCTTTCGGAATATACTCCACTGTTCACAGGAGCGCATTGAAGCCTGTATTGTCAGCACCAGATTTTATAAAACCAAAGCACAAAAACTCATCGCCTTTGCCACTTATTTTATCTCAAAATGGCAAGGGGATTGGCGCCTTCTGCAACAGGCAGGTCTTACAACAGCCCGCCAGGAACTTTTATCCGTATGGGGCATTGGACCAGAAACTGCAGATGACATCTTGCTCTATGCCGCAGAGCTTCCGAGTTTTGTCATCGATGCCTATACGAAGCGCATTTGCCTGCCCCAAAAACCGCAATGCCCCTCGTGTCCCCTACTACTTTACTGTGGGTATGGACAAGACCGCGTTATTCATCAAGCTTGATCGTTTCATTTGCAGGCAACGCTTCCACCGATCGCAACCGTTGGTTGATGACGCGGGTTCTTGTTTCAATTTGCTCAAAATCCTGTCCTGCCTGTTCGATGCGCTTTCTTACCCTTTCCAATGTGTCGCCAAACTTCGAAAACTCCTGTTTGACGCTCCCCAAAAGCTGCCACACCTCTGAACTCCTCCGTTCAATGGCAAGCGTCCGGAACCCAATCTGCAGGCTGTTCAAAATAGCCCAGAGGGTGGTGGGACCAGTCAGGATCACGCGCTCATTATTTTGCAAACCTTCAAGTAGCCCCGGCCTTCGAATCAGTTCCGCATACAGCCCTTCAAGCGGCACAAACAACAGGGCAAAATCAGTCGTATAAGGCGGATCAATGTACTTTTTGCGGATACTGATCGCTTCTTCACGCACGCGCCTCTCCAAACTTTTCCCCGCTTCTTCGACCATCGCCGCGTCCGCTTTTTCCTCGGCCTCGAGCAACCGCTGGTAATCTTCAAGCGGAAATTTGGCATCGATGGGCAGCCAGACGGGAGCATCCGCATTGCCCTTGCCAGGCAGGCGTATGGCAAAATCCACGCGCTCCGATGAATGGGGCCGGACGGCTACATTCACTTGATATTGCTCCTGCGTAAACACCTGATCAAGCAGTTGTTGCAATTGTACTTCTCCCCAGATGCCGCGCACCTTAACATGGCTTAGCATCCGCTTCAAGTCGCCAACGCCGCCTGCAAGCGCGTGCATTTCCCCCAGTCCCTGATGCACCTGTTCCAGACGCTCAGAAACAATGCGAAAAGAGTCCCCAAGCCGCTGTTCCAGCGTGGCATGCAATTTTTCACCGACCATCTGCCGCATCTCATCCAGCTTTGTTTCCATCGTTTGGCGCATGTCTTGAAGGGAGTTGGTGACCATGTTCAGTGTTTGTGTGGACTGATCGCGCAGTGTGACTGATTGCCGCTGCGCCACCTGATTCAACGAGGACATCCATTTGGCAAGTTGCTCCTGTGTCTCGCGCCTGCCCAACATGCTGTTTTCTGCCCATTCTTTGCGATTGCGCTGCGATTCGTCCCGCATTTCCCTTTCCAGCCTGTCTATCGCTTCAAAAAGCTCCTGAAAACGTCTGCCGATGAGCGGTGTCAGCCCATCTTTTCGTTGCCAGAGCATGGTTCCGAATAAAATCAATTGGAGAATGATAACAATGATAAGTAATCCAAACAACCATATCGATGGCAATTTCATTCCTCCTGATCTATCGCCAGCTTTTATTCAACTTTTACTATTATGCTATCTATAATTAAATAGCATTAGCAATCATCATAGCAAAGAACGGATGGTGGATATGTCTCCACACATGATATTAGCTCAATATGGATACGAGGGCGTTGCTTTTGCGCTCATTCTGGAATTTTTGCTGATTCCATTTCCTGCAGAAACGATCCTTGTCTTCTCTGGTGTAATGTGGCATCAGGGCGTGTTCCATATTATCCCACTTCTCATCGTGGCCATTTTGAGCTCCTGGACGGGTTCGCTCATTGCCTATTTTATCGGAACTTACGTAGGCAGGCCCATCCTTTTGAAATTCGGTCGTTATGTCGGGCTAAATGAATCCAAACTGCACAAGGCGGAACTGGTTTTTACCCGCTATTCACTGCCCATTGTTGGGCTTGGTCGATTTATCGCCGGTATACGCGTGCTGATAGCCTACGTTGCAGGTATGAATAAGATGAATTTCAGCTTGTACTCGCTTATTACCATTGTTTCTGCATCCCTCTGGAGTCTGGTGTTCATTTTTCTTGGCAGCACCGTTAGCGCCAAATGGCACCTGATTGTCACCTGGTCGTCGGCGCACCCCATGCTCGCAGGTATCGTCGGACTGCTCATCATTGCACTTTTGTATGTGGTCTGGCGACTCAAACACAAAATCGTAAAAATAGACTCCAATCAACCCCTTACCACCAAAACCGACACTCCCTGAGGTGTCGGTTTTTTATAGGTCCGTGCGCCATTGATCCAACTTATTGTACAATGTGGACAATGATCGCTGGAGTGTGACCGATGAACCGTTGGCTGATGCAAATTCGCTTAAAACACAAAATCGGATGGCCTGACCTTGTCGTGGTGATTTTGATTGCAGGTACCCTTTATGCCATTTTGGATCTTGGCAAAGGAATGGTAGGCAAATTCTCCATCCAATCGGCCGGCGCTATTTCACTGGATCCACGGCTTCTTCCCTACTATGCCGGAAGATCGCTCCTGAGAATGTTTATTGCTTATCTCTTATCGCTCGCTTTTACCCTCGTTTATGGACGCTATGCGGCCTATCACAAAGTTGCAGAAAAAGTAATGATCCCGGCTCTTGATATCTTGCAATCTGTTCCGGTGCTTGGTTTTTTGTCCATTACCGTCACCGGATTTCTCGCTTTGTTCCCCAAAAGTTATCTAGGCGCAGAACTCGCCTCTATTTTTGCCATTTTTACCAGTCAAGCTTGGAATATGACTTTCAGTTTTTATCACTCGCTCACGGTGATCCCCGCCGATTTAAAAGAAGCGGCGAAGATTAACCGACTTCGCACCTGGGCACAATTCATCAAGCTGGAAGTCCCGTTCAGCATGATTGGGCTTGTTTGGAACAGCATGATGTCGTTTGGCGGGGCCTGGTTTTTTTTAGCCGCTTCTGAGTCGATCACCGTGCTGCATAACCACATCCAGTTGCCGGGAATCGGATCCTATATGGCGGAAGCCATTGCGGTGGGCAACATTCCTGACCAAATCTACGGCATACTAACCATGGTCATCGTCATCATCGCTATTGATCAACTGGTTTGGAGACCGCTTGTTGCCTGGTCGCAAAAGTACAAATTGGACCAGAATGAGGCGACAGACGCCCCGACCTCTTGGTTTTTGCAATTGTTGAGACGGTCTGAATGGGTGCAGAGTACATTTAAGACATTGGCTACCACCATCAGTGCGTTAGTCCCCATTCGTTATCAATCGACTGTAGAGGAACCGATGCAAAAAAACTCACACCGACGCCGAATTAGCTTGCGTTGGTTGATGATATTCATTTGGGTAATTATCCTGCTATTTGCCTTGCGCTACTTGTATGCTGGTATGCTCGACATCGCCAAATTGGGCATTGGTCAGATTCTCTATGCTATCAAAATGGGCTTTTTCACTTTTTTGAGGGTTACCATCGCCACGTTTCTTGGTGCGCTTTGGACGGTACCCGTTGGCGTTGCGATCGGCTTAAACGGCAAACTCTCCCGTGTGGCGCAACCGCTTGTACAAATTTTTTCGTCATTTCCATTTAATTTGTTTTTCGGTCTCATTGCGATGCTTTACATGGGACTGCACATCAACTTTAACCTAGGCTCCATCCCGCTGATGATGCTTGGTACCCAGTGGTACATCCTATTCAATGTGATCGCTGGCGCCATGGCGATCCCCAGTTCTCTGAAAGAAGCATCGCTCATCCTTCGCTTGCGGCCTTCTCAAAAGTGGAAGACACTCATTTTGCCCGCGATTTTCCCAAACTTGGTCACGGGCCTGATCACCGCCAGTGGAGGCGCATGGAATGCAAGCATTGTCGCGGAAATCGTCAATTGGAAAAATCACTCGCTCATCGCCTCTGGCCTTGGCTCCTACATCGCAAGCGCCACCACCAATGGCAACTGGTCGGAAATTTCACTCGGCATTGCGGTAATGTCTATTTTTGTTGTCCTTATTAATCGCGTGCTGTGGAGACCGATGTATCGATTGGCAGAAAACAAATACCATTTGGAGTAAGGAGATTCCCATGGCCAACCATCTGATTGAGGTACGAAGCATCAGCAAAGACTTTGAAGGAGCCAGCGGCCATCAGTTTCGCGTGCTCAGCGAAATTAACCTCAACATCCAGGAAGGGGAAATTCTCGCGATTCTCGGACCCTCAGGATCCGGTAAATCCACGTTACTGCGCATCATTGCAGGACTAGTACAACCAACCTCAGGAGAGGTGTATTATCGCAACCGGCCTTTTGCGGGAACCAATCCCGGCGTGAGTATGGTGTTTCAATCATTTGCCCTCTTTCCCTGGTTAACCGTCCTTGAGAATGTGGAGCTCGGACTTCGTTATGTACCGCTAACCCGCGCTGAAAAACGACAAAAAGCGATTGAGGCCATTGACATGATCGGCCTTGATGGATTTGAAAATGCCTATCCCAAAGAATTATCAGGTGGTATGAGACAACGGGTGGGGCTAGGTAGAGCACTTGTCATGGAACCCGACATTCTGCTCATGGACGAACCATTTTCTGCGCTAGACGTTTTAACAGCGGAAAACCTGAAACGCGACCTGTTGGAATTATGGCAAATGGGCAAAATCCCCACCAAAGCCATCGTTCTTGTCACTCATGGCATCGAAGAAGCGGTCTATATGGCCGATCGGGCCATAGTCCTTTCTAGAGACCCGGCACGCGTCATTCACAACTTGCCGATCCCACTCCCGCATTGGCGCGACCGTAAATCTGACCCGTTTACTCGATTGGTGGACGAACTCTATTCCATCATGACGCAACAAAAAGAAGTACGCGCCATCCAGCAAGAAGCGGCGCAAATCTCGCGCAAAATCACCACCATTCCCAATGTGACTGCAGGAGCGGTGACTGGTTTTATTGAACTGATAGACGACTTAGGCGGCAGAGTGGATTTATATAAAATAGGCGAATCACTGTCACTTGATCTTGAAGATTTGCTTCCGATCGTAGAAACCGCTAGGATATTCGGCTTTGGCGATGTCCTAAGCGGCGATTTTGAGCTCACGGATATTGGCAAGCGGCTAGCCGATGCCACCGTTCTCGATCGAAAAACGATCGTACGGGACCAGGCACTCAAACACATCCCGTTGATGGAGCGCATCCTTTGGGTGCTCGAATCCAAGCGTAACGGCCAGATGCCGCGCGAATTTTTCCTCGAAATACTGCAAAACAGCCTTGGTAAATCGGAAGCGGAGCAACAACTCGATACACTCATCAGTTGGGGGCGTTATGCAGAGCTTTTTGCCTATGATGAGGACTCGAAGCTAATCTATTCCGAAGAATATGAATTGCAGGAAACTGCTCAGGAGTAGTTAAAATATCATAGTATATAAAGACA
>JAJZAS010000091.1 GCA_021799325.1 Bacillota bacterium
TTCCGATCTTCGAGCGATAGCAGCGGGGATTGACGCTTCGAATGTATTGATGGACACATGGTTTACCTTTGCCCCGTTGATCCAAAACGTGTTGGACAGGGGCATGGATGTGATCGGCATGGTGAAAGCGGGCAACCAGCGCTATCTTTTTGAGGGAAAGCGGCTTTCGTTGAAGGAACTGTACTATGCGGCCACTCCTGTCGGCACGTTGAACAAAAGCATCTTACGATCCGTTCGAGCCGAACTCGTTCCTGGGATTACGATCACGATGGTTTTTGTACGGCATCGAAGCAAAAAGAATGAGTGGTTGGCGATTCTCAGCACGGATACAGCGCTGACGGTCGAAGAGATCATCCAGATTTACGGAATACGCTGGGACATAGAAGTGTTTTTCAAATGCACGAAGTCATTATTGCAACTACAAAAAGAATTCCAGGGACGTTCGTATGACATGATGATCGGCCATACGACCATTGTATTTACCCGCTCCATTCTACTGGCTTGGCAACATCGAATCAGCACAGACCAGCGAACCTTAGGCGGACTATTTTTGGCATTATGCGATGAAGTGGCTGTATTGGACTTTGCCGTGGCATTGAACCAACTAGTGGAAATGATCAATGAAGTGGCAAAAAAATCCAGCCAACGACTCTCAAAATTGATTCGCCGTCAACTCCAAGAGTGGATAAACGGTTTGCCCAGTTACATCAAGGTCTACCTGCCTATTTCGGTGTGCGAAAGTTGAGTCCATAAGTTTTTTATCTTTTTCTTATGTAATAAAAATCCCTTATGCGACACAATTTTTGTTTATATAGTAAATAATCATACGATGTCACATGCTGAATCATCATCAACTTCTTTAGAGTGCACCCGCTTGAACGTACCAACTGAGTGCACGCAATCTCTTGTCAATCTCTTCGACCAATCTGTCATCGACTTGTTTCCACTTCAACATAAAAAATAAGCTGCGAAGAAAGTGTTCCAAGTTCGCGAGGCAAATGATACTCTCTGGTTCAGGACCGTCAGGCTTATTAAACCTCTTAAGCCAATCCTCCAATGCATCAGTGGCGACCAGTTCCTTTTCGAGTATTCGACTTGCTGTAAACGCCAGTCTGTCGTCCTCTTGAAAATAGATTGGATTCGACAACATCGCTAAATCCGCCACCCTATGAAGCACTTCCAGTCGCTCGTTATCAGTAGACAATGGATGTTGAGCGCAACTATCCAACGCGTCTGCGGTATGCGCAATGCTATGAGCCCAACCCTTCCCGTTAATGTAGCCGCGATGGTCGCACTCCTCTTTCGCATAAGACAAAACACGGTGGATCGTATCGTGGACCAAATCTGTATCCAGTTGCAGGTGCTCCATGTCAGGATCGAGAATTAACGGTACAACCAGAATTAAGAAACCTCGCATAAAAACTGAATCGGTTCCTGACTCACCGATTCGATAAAACAAGTGTCGGTCGTCCAATGCCACCTTCAATAACGATTCACGATCCTGAACGCTTAATACATTGTATTCTGTGAGCAACCGCGCCAAAAGAGAGTAAGAAAGTCCGTCTCGTAAACGCGCATCTGTTGAACCAAAATTCTCTAATAGTGCCAAGCAGAATGCCAAAGGATCCGTCCCGGTTGGTAGTTGACAATCGTTCTTCATGATTTGTTCCAATATTTCCGAATTGCGTGCTACGTTCTCTGTCATTAGATCCTCCATGTAAACAAGTTAATACTAGAGCTGAACAGCGCTAATACAATGTCTTGCACGTTTATGAATAGGCCCAGGTCGCCCCACTTGCACGAGGAGCAGTTCGACGCCCGAACCCTTCTTCGAATCGGATTTGTGCCTTTTAACGCACGACTCTTCATTCTAGGAAGTCGCATTTGTTATTATATCAGTAAATTTTAAATATATGGTAGTTTTCTATTGCTGATAACGGTCCTTTTGCCGAATAAGTAATAAAATAATTTAAATGTATAAATATCCAATCGAACATTTCCATACCCTGCTGGATTAGCGCCCCCGAATAGTTAAGTTTCATACACGGAATTTGATCAAAAGGTAGTTAGTTCCAAGATATTCGACAATAGGACGTTGTGGAAAACTTATATACATTCTTTGGCAGCCCTTTCAACACAACCGTTTTTCGGTATTAAAACCTAAAGTCCTCAAATATGAAAGTAAATTTCACTGCAACGCAATCAATTTCGCTGAAAGAGAATCTAGGGCAGTTTTCAATACACTAGGCGGAATTTGCTCATATCTATCACCAATAGTGACAGCGAAATAGCACTTTGTATCACCGTCATTTTGCAGATTTGCAGTGAACCCAACTCCAGTCTCTTCATAAATTTCAACCAAAACCGTCTCAACCTTCTCTTTTGAGTAGTCAAAATATACATGAAACATATTGCTGACCGGTTCCGATGGGGTGGTTGATACCCCGTGGCATTCATTAAACATAGCGGTCAGTTCCTTGGCTCTCTGATAATACTGCTGCATCTTTTCAATACGATCATCGAAATAGTAATTTGCACTGATGATATAGGGATAGAGACTTATCAAATCCCCTCCGTGACGGCGTTTCCAAACGATCGATTCCGAAATGAAATCCTGATCTCCGGCAAGAATGGCGCCAGCGACACCTCCAATCCCTTTGTAGAAGGATACATAAACACTATCAAAAAGTGAGCAGACTTCAGTCGCTGTTTTTTGATAGTAAGGAAGCACCTCAAATAATCGAGCGCCATCTAGGTGCAACTTGATTCCTTGCTGCCTGCAATACTCGGAGATAGACTTAAGTGCCTCGTAACTCGGCAACTGACCACCAATCTCTCGTTGAGGTAATTCAAGTAGCAGGCACGAGATATCCTCGTCCATGGTAAGGATATCGTCTAGCTGAATCAGCCGATGCTTATCCGCAAGCAAAATGGGTTGAATATGATGCAAGACCTTCAGGCCATCTTCTTCATGAATCTCCAAATGACACAGCGGATGATAAGCGACTTTGTACAGGTCTTTGCGATCACACCATATCCGAAGTGCAATCTGCTGAGCCATGGTGCCACTCGGAAAAAACACAGCTCCTTTCTTGCCGAGATACTGAGCAATTTTGCCCTGAAAATCCTGAATAATCTCGCCATGTCCATAATAGTCACTTTCAAGTTGACCATCCACGAATTCCAGTGCATTCTTCAAAACCTGAACATTTCTTATCCCGTGATGGCTGAGTTGAAATGTTGTTTGTCGAAAAGCATCCAATAACGATGTAGACTCCATTTTCATATGCACTCTCCGTGTTCACTTTTTCATTATTATCCAGAATAGGTCCAGGCCGCCCTACTCACACAAGGTAGTAGATTGACGCCAAAACCCTTCTCTGAACGGACTTGCGGCTTTCAACGCATTCTGTTTTCCATTCGAAGTATTAATGTTACAATTATATCAATCAATTTGAAATATGTGGGTTTTTTTGTTGAAGATAACGGCCTTAATGAGATAGAAGGATTGCTTGTTTTGCCGATGAAGGAACGGCAGAATATTGATAATTACATACGTTCACTTCAGTTAATTTACCGTCATTCGAACTAAACTCGTGATCCCTCTTCTCCCCAAATCATTGATGGGTGTTACTTCAATTCGGTTTGCGCCTTCCGATAGCGCGAATTCAAGCTGATCCTCTGTTACTTTCATTTCCGTTCCGCTTATCACCATCAAATAGTGATCAAACCAGGGCATGGAGTGAGAGAGACGTAACAAAATTTTCCTTGTTTCGTGTAGTTCCATCGTCTCTGGCGTTTCGGTTGAAATCCACTGAATCTCCACCCCATTGATCGGAAAATCGATCTTGGACCGGTCACAGGTATACTCATTCGTTTGACGCATACTCTGAAATACAATGGGCGGCAGTTCCTGCGGGTCATAGTAATACAAATCGTTTTCGCCGCTACTTCCCGTGATGCTCTTAGCTCGAATCAAACCATTATCCCGTCTTGCGACGAACTGAAAATAATACTCTTTCCAGTAATGTAGGAACCCAGAAAAATCGCCGTGTTCAGGCAATGAATTCCACGACTCGGCTCGATCAAATCCTTTAGGTACTTCGAAAGTGTCGTAATCACTGTTATCACGGGCCGCCATGGGTTCAAATTCCGCCTGTAGCTCGGTCTCCCGTGACATAATCTTATCTTCGAACGTCCCGCGTCACGCTCGGTCATGGAGTTCAAGTTCTGACAAATGTTACCATAGTTGATTGAAATATACTATGTTCAACTGTGGATCCATCACGATCCACTTTCGATATTCATTACTCCAAACGTCGACCACCACATGTGCCTTGCCAAAACCCTCATCAGCGTTGGGCCTTCGAACCCCAATCACACGCGCCGGAATCCAAAAAGCCGAACACACCTGTTGCAACATATGGGCAAACTCTACGCATCGAAACGTCACTTTCCCGTCTTGTACGCCCTTCAACAATTTCATGGCACTAAGATCCGGTGCCTCTTCCCATCCTTGATGAGAAGATAGATGATGAACCCATTCCGATGAAAGCGATGCGATTGATTCCTCGAGTCCAGTGACGTTACGCAATTGTTTTCTGAACTCGTACTCGTCTGCCCACTCATACGTTGCAAACGAACACGGCTTCTCCGTATGTCGATACTCGTACAATCGCCAAAAGTAGCGTCGATCCATAAAATGACCTTCTCCAATCACACAAAAAAATACATAAATTATTATTTCAGTATATTTGTGTAATATTTAATTGTTTCATATTTTAAATCTCGGCCCAAGAATTCCATAACGTTCAAACTCTGCGTCTGTATATTCATGCATCAACTGGTAGTATTCCACCACGTCAGCGCAACATTTGATCAATATAATTAAGCAGTTGAAAGCCAACGTAATTGTCCCTCGTCGGATACTGCCGTCGATAATAACAATTCCAGTAGCTCATCACCCGGCTTTGAAGCATCCGATAAAACGTTGGGTTTTCACGGATGAATGATCTAATGAAATCGGGGTTCAGAACAGAGCGATTGTCATGGATGAACTGTAAAATTTCCATTATGTATTCACCGATCAATATCATCAAAAAAGGAGTTATCCAGGCGTGATCCGCAGCATGTGTTATCACTTGCCGCAAATTTTTTTCCCGAACGTACCCGTTGTGGTGCCGTGTATACAAGGTCTGCAAAATGATTTTCTGATCATCGGTTAATGATGACATTTGTGAATCGTCAGGCTCAGCATAAATGCGATAAGGTATAAGCAAAGTTTCGCCTGCCAACGTCAATTCCTCGCTGTCGGAGTAACTCAGGTGCGAATCAGTCGGGATAATATCCAAAACGTGATGGATGTGACCAGCTAAATGAGTTGGAAATGCCCTGATCAAATCATAAATGTGGCTGATTTGCCCCGCCATGATTTCACTTCCCTAGTTTAAGAATACTCCTAGCTGCGTTAACTACCAGTGGACTTAACTCTCTGCCCAATCACCTGTAAAGCACTCATCCTATACATTGCTATCGTAAACCGATTTCACATTTTCAAAATGATGCTACTAATATTCCATAAATACGATGCAGAATATCATTTTTCGCGCACCCTTATGCAATTTGCTATGGAGCATTGCGGCCCGAATATACAATAAAGATACACATCTAATCGTTGGATATTTATGTATAACATCATTTTCTCGCTTGCGATTCAACAACTTATCCTTATTCCTTGTCCTGATGCAGGATATGAACAATGGCATTTGGCAGATTAGTCAATGATTTTCTCAAGAATGATGGAAAAAGCCTTGTATTTACTAACTCACTAATTGGATGCCATTTGAAAATCAGACGTCCACTTTCCTCTATACCATTAAATTCAGCTAAAGAATAGTATGTATGCCCTTCTGGAAAATTAAAAACATAGTACAGACTCAACACATGCCATGAATCATCTCCGTATTCAAAAAAATTTTCCGCAATCCACAGTAGTTTTCCAACGTCAACTTCAACGTCCAATTCTTCTTTCATTTCACGGCGAAGAGTATCAGGTGAATATTCCAACAGTTCAGCACGCCCTCCAGGCAAAGCCCAAAAATCATCTGTAATAGCCCTATGTAGCAGAATATGACCATTACTTATACAAACACCATCTATTCGGTAATTGAATCGCGTATTCCCTTCTTTGTAGGAAATCACATCAGTCTCCTCCAATTGTGTCACGGTTTTGTCGCTAAATGGCCCGGGAGCATTACAATTCTAAACTAAATATATATAACAGAGATTTCTTTTGAGATTTGCCTTCGTAAAAGTCTTGTCGAGAAAATCCTTTGTGAAGAAATAACCTTATGTTCTTATCTTGAAATATAAACTACCGGAA
>JAJZAS010000092.1 GCA_021799325.1 Bacillota bacterium
TGGTGTCTATAGGCAATGTTTTATCGTTATGGATGGCGCAAGCTTTATTTAAGCACAGAAGAGTCGATGGGTTTCGATTCACACGCCTACGTGATGTGTTTCTTTTCATTGCGGTCATGAGTATTTTGGGGAGTGCGATCAGTGGGGTTTGGGGTGTGCTTGTCATCATCTGGTGGGGTAACTTCCAATTTCAATCTTTTTTATTGAATTGGATCTCTTGGGCGCTGGGGGACATGGCAAGTGTGATTGAGGTTACCCCTTTATTGCTGCTGATCAATAGATCTATTAAAAATTCATCTCCATCCGAAAAACTGTCCGGGTGGTCGTGGTGGATCGTTGCGCTCGTGTTGCTTGGCTTCACTGTATTAATTTACCTCATTCCCTACCCGGCAGGAAGCCCAATGGAAATGGTGAGCGGAGTGCTCATTTTGCCTTTCATCTGGGCATTTACAAAATTTCCTCAAGCGCGCGTGTTCTTCCTTTCTTTTCTCTCATTTTTAATTGCATCTATTGGTGCAGCCCGGGGGCTGGGACCATTTCAAGGCATTAGCTATGTCAGTCCGGATACGATCACTCAGTTTACGATGATTGGGATGGGTATCCTGTTACGTATTTCTGGAGCTATTTTAGCGGAAAACATACAGGTTAAAAATGAATTGGAGGCTAATGCCGTAGAACTCGATGGTAGAGTTCAGGAACGTACTGCTGAACTGAATCATAGCAATCAGGCGTTAAAGCTGCGTGAAGCTTTTTTCCGCTCGTTGAGTGATGTGAATCGTCTCCTCGCAGAAAGTCTTGATCGGAATATTTCCGATGTCTTTCAGTCGTTTTGCGATATTCTAAAAGAACGATTGAATCTTGAGGCGATTTGGATCGGTATCGTGCGTTCAGAAATGACTTACCCTGAAGTGCTTGCCATATCCGGGCAAGTGGATTTGGGTCAGTTACAAGTTTCAGGGAGTGTGAGCGTTCCCTTCGCTTGGCCCAATAACAACAAAGGCGTCATTGCCCTTTATCAAAAAGCGGATGATTCTTTTCCTGCGGGAATTGATTCACTATTAAACAGGTTAAAAGAAGATTTATCGGCCTATTTGAATCGTCGCGAAACGCACGTTGCACTGGGACGGGTGCGACAACTGCAACATACGCTGATGTCGGCCGGTGATATCGCCTTAACCACGCAGAATTTGCCTACGTTAATGCAAAGAAGTTGCCAATTATTAATAGACAGTGGTCTGTTTGTCGCCACTTGGATCGCCCAGCCGAATCGTGATGGGTGTTTGGAACCACTGGCGATGGCAGGAATAGGTATTGAGCAAATCCTCGATAAAAGGTGGATGATCATCGCAGATGTGCCTGAAGGTCTATCGGTGGGAGCGAGAGCGTGGAGAAGCGGCACCGCCCAAGTGCAACAGGATTACCTGAATGATCCATTTATTGCAAGTTGGCGTGAACTAGCACTCAAATACGGGTGGCGATCCGCCGCTGCGGTTCCCATTTGGCATCGACAGGAGCAATGGGCGGTCATCATCGTCATTAGTGATCAGATTGGCATCTTTACTACGGAGGTGCTGGATTTGATCCAGCGAACCGCTTTACTTGTCGGCCACGCATTTGATGAAAGATGGGCCACTGATTATTTGTTGCAACTTTCCCAACAAAACGAAAAACTACTTCATTACCAAGCGGCTGCTTTGCAGTTTCAGCAAGACCTGCTTGAATTGAATGAACCCAAAAAGATGTATGAAAAACTAGTCGAAATGGTCGTGGAAAAAACAGACGTGCTTGGTGCCTACATGGTCACTCCGGATTGGTCGAGTGAATGGCTTCGCGTGGTAGCGGTTGCCGTCAATGCGGATGACAATTTCAAGCAGTTAATGTGGAAACTGACTCCGTCAACAGATGAAGCCAATTTCCCATACGGCCAACTGGCAGCTAGCTTTGCATTTAGGGAAAAATCACCTAAGGGACCAATGATGACGTCGACATCTCCGGCAATGAAGGTAATTATCGATCGCCATCAGGGGTTGTCAAATGTACAAAGTGCGATGGCAATACCCGTGTTTATTGGAAAAGATGATGTGCCTGCTGCTGTGATGGTGATGCTAAGTGAAAAGGAGAATTTTTTCTCAGAGTCTTTACAAGGGTTGTTAACGCAATTGGCGGTCAGTATAGGACTGGCTTTAACCAAGTGGTACAGCCACCATGAATTGGAAATGGCAGAGGCAAAAATTCATCATATGGCCTATTACGATCCGCTAACTCAACTCCCCAATCGAAGAATGTTAGAGGATCGCATGGAATTGGCAGTCCTTCGTGAAGGGAGGGATCAGCAGATCTTCGCAGTGTGCATGCTGGATCTCGACCAATTCAAGCCCATCAATGATACTTTCGGGCATGAGGCAGGGGATATCGTTCTCTCCACGATTGCCGGACGTCTAATGGAATACCAACGTCCTCATGATACGGTGGCAAGGTTGGGTGGGGATGAGTTTGTGCTTCTTATTGATGACCTCTCTGCATGGGAGGGATTGGTCATGGAGGCGCTTGAGTCGATTTTGAATTTTATACAGCAGTTGATTGAGACACCGATTCAGTTACCCTCCGGGGATCATGTTCAGGTGGGAGTCAGTATGGGGGTTTGTTTAGTAGATGGTGACAAAATCAGGAAAACGCCGGATCAGTGGCTGCGCGATGCTGACCAGGCCCTTTATGAAAGCAAGCGCCATAAGTTGAATCGTCAACACGTATGGGAGCTGTTTAAGCCATTATAAATTGAGATTTTCCAATCTGATGCATGAAGGAAATGTAAATAGAGAAAATACATGCATCCTGTGTATCAGAAATGGAGAGAGTGGCCATTGTTTCAATCAAAAAGTCGTGGTGTGGTGCCCACTAACCGCATTGGTCAAACCGTACAGCAATCAGCAAAAAAAGGCGCACTTGGCGTGCCTCAACTGATTTTGATCGGAGTTGGCGGCATTATCGGTGCCGGCTTTTTTCTTGGCGCGGGGTTACCTATTCGTACAGCGGGGCCAGCAGTGCTGATTGCATTTTTGCTTGGCGCAATCGTGACGGCTCAAGTGGCAGGTGCGCTCACCTCTCTTGCTGTCTATCAGCCGGTGAAAGGGTCATTCATGGTCTATACGCAAGAATACATCGGTAACTTCGCAGGATTTTTAGAAGGATGGGGGTATTACATTTCCAGCATATTAGTGATTGCAAGCGAAGCAGTGGCGATGTCCGTCTTCACTAAAATGTGGCTTCCCTCGATTCCTGCGTGGATGACTACCTCTATTTTCGCGCTGATCATTCTCCTCATTAACGCATTTGGCACCAAGAATTTCAGTTACATCGAATCCTTGATGAGTGTGATTAAAATTGCGGCACTGGTGGGATTTATCTTTTTGCTCGGGCTTGAATGGTTTGGCGCCATTGGCGATAAGAGCCTGGCATTTTCGCACGGGGCGTTTTCCAGTCCTTTTTTTTCTAAAGGAGTATCTGGCCTATTTCAATCCATGCTGATTGTCATTTTTGCCTATGCGGGAATCGGAGTATTTGGAACGGCAGCCTCCGAAATCCGAAATCCTGCCCACCTTGAACTGGCTGCATGGTCGACGATTCTCGTTTTGACCGTGTTATATATCGTGTCTATAATGCTCCTTATGTTTGTGGTTCCGCTTCGCTATATCAGTACGAATATGAGTCCGTTTGTAATTGCGCTAGCGCATACCGGAATCCCGTTCCTCGCCACCATCTTCAACGGCATCATCTTGATTGCCTCGTTCAGTGTGATGGCGGGATCGGTTTTTTCCGCCAACCAGATTCTATACGGTCTTGGGGAGATGAACGATTCTCCTAAATTCGTGACCCGTACTGGGAAAAACAACGTGCCTTACGGGGCGCTTTTAGTGACGGCTGTGGCCATCGCACTGACCATTGTGATTTCCTATCTTTTGCCTGCGAATGTGTATAACTTTTTGATTAGCGCCTCCAGTTTTCTCACCTTACTTACCTGGTTTTTAATCCTGTGGGCGTTTTTGTCCTGGTATCGTAAAACCCGTCATGACCATGTCTTTATCTCTACACTGGCATTCGGGCAACCGGTGATCACGGTGATCATCATGCTTGTGCTCCTCTTTCTCACAGGGTATGCGTTGTTACAACGAGATCAGCGGTTTGGCTTTTACGCGTTTCTAGTCATCATGGTGCTCATGTCGGTCACGTATCTATTCGTAAGGCGAAAACATAGACATTCAGTGGGTTAATCAGAGGCTGTCTGTAAAAAATGTGGGAAACGCCATAACGCTACCACCAGACCACCGACACCAAAGGCAAGTAGGATGACCAGTGTTTTCCACACGTCACCAATTTGCGCACCGCGCATCATGATGGCTTGAAATGCACTTTGCGCCCAGTACTGCGGTGTGAAGTAGCCAATCGTCTGAACAAATTGTGGCATCAATTGGGTGGGTGCCCATAGACCGCCAACGGCAGCGCCGCCAATTGAGATGAGCATGGTGATGCCGCGTCCCTGATTTTCCCCACGAACAAGTAGGGAAATGGCGAGGCCAATGCCGGTTCCGCAGATGCCGAGCGCGAGCACAATGACGCTGATGGCGCCCAGGTTCCCTAATTTTACTCCATAGGCAAAGTGCCCAAAGCCAAGCAGGATCACGCACTGGATTAGTACTGCGATGAGCGCGGGAATCCACATGCCAATTAGGTAAGTCAGCGGCTTCATGGGGGTGCTGCGCAGCCTAGATAGCATGCCGGATTCTTTTTCCCCGATAAAACTCCTCATCATGTTCAAGATGATGAAAAAGACAAACATTACGGTGTAGCCGGGTACCACTTGTTCAATCATGGTGAGGTTACTGCTGGTCCCGTTTTCTTGGATCGATTGGATGTGTACGGTGGGCTGTAAGATTTTTTGGATGGTAGCAGGGTTCACTCCCTCTTTACGCAGGACGGCAACCTGATGCTGCGTTTGGTATCCGCCGGAGATGGCCTGCAGTGCGGAAGCAATTGGTCCATTGAGGGAGGAGTCCGTTGCATTCTGATAAAAAGCGAGCTTCGCAGGTTGCGCGCCGGTCAGGATATTGGTGCCAAACCCCTTGGGAATGACGAGAAGGGAAGATAATTTCCCGTTTTTCACCTGTTGAATCTGAGCTTGCAGCGTGGCCGAAGTGTCCGTTTTTGTCACAAAGCCTTTAATGTGGCCCACTTCCTGCACCAATTGTCTCGAAATAGGGGAATGGTCAAGGTCCACATAATTAACGGTCAAGGATGAGTTGCCTATCCCTGAAAATATCGAACCAAACAGCACAATGAATAGAATGGGCATGAGGATCAGGAAAAAAAAGTTGCCTTTTCCTCGCACCAATAGCTTGAGTTCTTTTCGGATAATGCCGAGCATGAAAATCCTCCTTTATTTGATACGTGGTGCCAACTAATCCCGCAAACTCGTTCCTGTCAGCGAAAGAAATACCGACTCAAGTGATGGCCGAAGGATCTCCAATGACTGTATCTCCATTCCCAAGTCAGCGGCTTGTTGCAAAATGTACCGCATGACTTCCATCACCTGATCGGTTTCAATTTTCCACCCGGTATCCTTTTGTTGTACGCTCGCTTCGATGGGTAGAGGTAGCAAGCGTTCAAACCCTTCCGCCTCGACAAAGATGGAGCGGGAACCATGCTGCTTTAGCACTTCATGTAAGCTACCATCTGTGATTACCTGTCCCTGATCAATGATGGCCACATCGTCACAAAGTGCCTCGACTTCCTCCATGTAATGGGTGGAATAGATGACCGTAGTGCCACCTGCAATGAGCGCACGGATCATCTCAAAAATGTGGTTACGTGATTGAGGGTCCACTCCCACCGTTGGTTCATCGAGGATGAGCAGTTTTGGTTGATGGAGCATGGCGGCTGCCATGTTGATCCGGCGTTTCATACCTCCGGACAAATTTCCCACCACGTCTTTCTCGCGGTGTTGCAGGCCGACCTGGAGTAATAGCTCCTCCATGCGTTTGTTCAGTGAGCTACCTCGTATTCCGTACAGTTCTCCAAAGAAAACAAGGTTGTCGCGCACGGTTAACTTTTCATAGAGCGTGATGTTTTGCGGCACATAGCCTACCTGGCGGCGAATTTCCTCCTGATGACGCTTAACGTCAAGACCAAGAATGGAGACGCTCCCCTCGTCAGCTTGTATGATTCCAGTCAGTATTTTCATGGTGGTGGACTTTCCAGCGCCGTTTGGGCCAAGCAGTCCAAAGCAGGTGCCTTCCCGCACGGAAAAATCAATGCCCTTTAGGGCGGTGGTTTTGTTGTAGGATTTTTTTAACTGCTTCATAGAT
>JAJZAS010000093.1 GCA_021799325.1 Bacillota bacterium
CTTCCTGAAGTTCGCTTATGTTGGCCTCGATTTTGTCCTTTTGTTCCAAAATGAGTTTTAAATTATCTTGCAAGCTTACCAGACTCTTGTCAATCTCATCGATCATATTCGACAATTCGTCCGCTCCTACTGTCTCTAGTCCAGAGAGCACTTTGTATAATTTCAGCCCGGAGAGCGCTGCAGAGGTAGCAATATTCGAAGCTGCAAAGGCGAACCCGGGGGCTGCTGCCCTCACACCGGCACTGCTCATGCTGGCAAGCCAGCTTACCGCACGGCTGGCGGGGTTGCCGCGACGCTGCAAAAACAGTTGCAAGTCTTCTTCTTTTACCAAGTATTTGCCGGTAGAATCGTCGGCTTTCAACTGTCCTGTGCGAATCCATCTGCGCACTGTCTCTTCCGAAACGTTCAACCGGTAAGCAATTTCATATGTGGTAAAAAACATCTCACACACACCCTATCACACGTATTTTTTACTATTATACCACATAACGTGTGTGTTGTGTGTGCGTATGCGCATTATTTTGTGTGTGTTTGTGTAGGAACGGCTACTAGTGCCACTTTACCATGACCTGTAAGCTCTATTTTCTCTGCATCTCCGTATAACCACGTGCGAAACAGCGCCTGCGTATCCAGAGATCCGAGCGGACGAACATCTCCCTCAAGCGTGATGATCACGAGCGAAAACCCGGGCCGTAACTGATTACCCCAATGCCCTTCTACCAACATCCCGGCAAATTCAAAATACGGCTGGCGATCATAGAGAACCGCCCCCGTGACTGGTTCCATCAGCCACTCAGTGAGGGCATCAGGCACTCCTCGCTCTGCGGATTCTACCTGTTGTGGAAAAGAGGTGGCTAGGACGCCGTCATCTACGTGCAGTTGTCGCGGTTTCCCATTTTCTAAGCGATCATAATCATAGAGCCGATAGGTCAGATCGGAAGCCTGCTGTACTTCAAGCACGATGAGTCCCGCCCCAAGTGCATGTACCGTCCCAGATGGCACCGGGTAAAACTCACCGGGATGCACCTCCAGATAGCGCAGTCCCGATGTGATCTTCCCGTCTTCAATCGCTCGCTTCATCTCCTCGCGGGCGGCAAAGTGGTGACCATAGCAGATTCTTGCCCCCTTCGTTGCATCGAGGATGAGCCAGCCTTCTGTTTTGCCGCGGTCGCCTTTTTCCGCTGCCAACCGGTCATCCGGATGCACCTGCACCGACAGGTCCGCGTTCGCATGTAGCACCTTGATAAGCACCGGAAACCACCGATTGGGATCATTCTCCCCGGTGATGGGTTGGCCCTTTGCGTCCAGGGTTCTTCCTGATGGATGGTCAGAGAGCAACCACGCTTCCCCAATCAATTGATCTTCCGGCGCTTTAGGAAACCACTCGCGAAGTTTCGTGCCGCCCCATACCCTTGGTTTGACCTGTGGATAAAATTCCCTCATTGGGCGTCACCCTTCAAGTAAGGCGCAATCCTTGAGGAAAATGCCTGATGAAGCGCCTTTAGCGCACGCTCCGCATCTTGCCAATCAGCCCCTTTTGCCCCCAAGTAGACTTTTAACTTCGGTTCAGTCCCGGATGGCCGAACCGCTAGCCAGGAACCCCCCTGATAGAAGTACTTGACGACATCCGCCTCCGGCAACGTCAGCGTGGTTTGCTCGCCGGACGTCACGTCCCTTCGGGTAAGTGTGAGGTAATCCTCCACTGTTACAAGTGGTAATTCGTCAATTTCAATCGGTGTGGCATGCAATTCACTCATGAAACGTTGCATCTGCAAAAGCCCGCTTTGTCCTGCAAATGTAAACCCGAGCAATTGATCGCGAAAATATCCGTATTTCTCAAAAAGCGCATCGCGCGCAGCTACCAAGTCGCCGTAACGCTGCTTGCGATTCGCGGCCATACTTGCTAAGAGCACCGTGGCCTGCACCGCGTCCTTATCCCTGACAAAAGGAAGCGCGAGATAGCCGACACTCTCCTCATACCCAAAGACAAACTGTGCGTTTCCCTCTTCTTCATAAACGTGTATGCGGTCGCCAATGTACTTGAACCCCGTTAATACCCGTTCCGTCACCACACCAAAAGGCTTTGCTACTTCCTCGCCAAAGTCTGACGTGACGATCGTGGTGACCACCCTACCATTTTCGGGCAGGTTGCCTTTTTTTTGCAGAATTTCGAGGTAAAAATCAAGCGCCAGCGCCCCCACTTCATTCCCCGTCAGAAGCACATACTCGCCGCGGTGGTCCCGCGCCATCACCCCTACCCGGTCCGTATCCGGATCCGTTGCAAAAATCACGTCCGCCTTTGCGTCTAATGCGACTTTCACCGCCAGGTCATAGGCCGATTCTTCTTCCGGATTGGGTGACCTGGTAAAGCGAAAATCCGGATCCAACCGCATTTGTTCAGGCACCGTGAGCACCTCTGCAAACCCCGCGCGATGCAGGGCTTCTGGCACCACTTCCGCGCCTGTACCGTGAAGCGGCGTGTAAACCACCTTAAGGGATGATTTTTCCTCATCATTCGCAAGGGAATAAAGAGAGGTAATCTCGCGATAATACGCTTCTTCAATCGCCTCGTCTGTTTCCGTGACCAATTTCCTAAATAGCGGATCCTCCGTACTGACAAACGGCACAGCAAACACATCTGTCTTGTCCTGCATCACCTTTACGATGGCATCCGCGTCCTCTGAAAGGATCTGCCCACCATCTGCGCCGTAGACCTTATACCCGTTGTATTCAGGCGGATTGTGGCTGGCGGTAACCATTACGCCTGCGCCGCACTGAAGGTGTCGCACAGCAAACGACAAAAACGGCGTGGGCCTGGGCTGGCGGTATAATATGACCTCTACGCCAAACGCCACCGCCACCTGTGCGGTCGCTTCCGCAAATTCCCGCGACTGATGGCGACCATCATAGCCTATTGCCAGCTTGCGCTTGTCAAGGCTTTTTTCCATGAGCCACTTGACCACTCCATAAGTAGCTCGCCTGACCGTATGTACATTCATGCGATTGATGCCCACCCCAAGTTTGGCTCGCATCCCGCCGGTACCAAATTCCAAATCCTTGGAAAATCTCTCTAGCAACTCCTCGTGTTTTGCTTCGCGCGTGAGTGCCTCCAGTTCCCGCAACAACAGCGCGTCCAGGCGTTCATCTTGTAGCCAGGATTGCCAAACTTGCTTTTTATCCAACTTGTTGAACCCCTTCCTACCAAACATTCATAAATTGAATTCTATTCAAATAACGGGGGAGCCTGAAAAGGGAAGGACTTTTCTAGCGCCGAGGCGACCTGAATCAGGATGTCTTCCCGCCCCGAGCCTGCTACCAACTGCACGGCAAGTGGAAGTCCTTTTTTGGATAAACCACAAGGAATGGACATCGCAGGCAAACCCGTCAGATTAAAGGGACTCGTGAAGCGATTCAGGTGCGGGCGAATGAGGTACAAAGAGCCTTCCATCTCAATTTCCCGGTCACCGATTGGCGTGGCCGGAAACCCGATCACCGGCGCGACAAAAAAGTCAATATCGCCAAACCATTCGCTGATCCTTCTCGTCAACCTGCGCCGTGCCAGAAGGGCATTCGCATAGTCCGCGCCGCGCACTTCTTTCCCGTTAAGAAGTCTTGCCCGCACGTCTTCTCCATACGGCAATTCAGGATCTGCCAGCCACTTTTCATGCAATGCGTACGTTTCGCTCGATATGATCGTGTACTGAATCCCCGGCGCGTCTTGTAGCATGGGTTCCTCTATCCGTTTTAAGCGCACTCCCGATTCTTCAATCACTCGCAACACATCGCGGATCTTCTCCGCTACTTCCGGATCGAGTTGCTGCATAAAAAACGCTTCTTCAATTCCCGCCGTCATCCCCTGTATTGACTTTCCGATGGCTTCCCGGTAAGGGACTTTCGCAAATGGCACACTGTGGGGATCTTCCGGATCATAGCCCGCCATGACCTCCAACATCCACGCGATATCTCTAACCGATCTTGCCATTGGCCCCACATGATCAAGCGAAAAAGCGAGTGGCATGACCCCTCTTACGCTGACGAGACCATAGGAGGGTTTCAATCCATAAACTCCTGTCATGGCAGCAGGGATGCGAATCGATCCTCCAGTATCCGTGCCTATCGAAGCAGGCGTCAAATCCGCTGCCACTGCCACCCCACTACCACCGCTTGATCCCCCAGAAATCCTCGCTACGTCCCATGGATTGTGGACAGCGCCAAAGTGGGGGTTTTCAGAGGTAGTGCCGTAAGCAAACTCATGCATATTCAACTTACCCAGCAAAATAGCACCTTGCTCTTTTACTTTTTGCCAAACTGTCGCATCCTCATCAGGCACTCTGTCCGAAGTAATTTTGGCTGCTGCGGTAGTCGGCACATGAGCGGTGTCGACCAAATCCTTGATCGCCAAAGGGAGACCTTCCCAGGGCCGATCGTCTCTATTTTTCAGCCGCTCATCAGCAAGTTTCGCTGCGTTTTTTGCCTCGTCCTGCGGCACTGAGAGGAACGCGTTTAACATGGGATCCAACGCTTCGATCCGCGCTAAATAAAATTCGACAATCTCTGAAGCACTCACATCTCTTGCTTTTAGTTTCGTCACCCAATCCGTCAAGTCACGCACTTGTCTCCACCGCCTCTCACAGGCTGTAACAAAGTGCGATCATCTGCATCGCACCTTCATTAATGATATTGTAACATGCCAATCCTATTAAGGCTTACTGGCTTTTCCATCAGAATGAGTTATTGTATGCTATTACATATCATTTCGAAAAATAGGTGATGTTTTTGAACATAAATATAAAAAAAACTCATTGGTTTCGACCGATCGCATTGACCACGCTTCTTGCCATCCCGCTTATCGCGCCAAGTCTTGAAACGGCCTATGCACATACGGTTCCCGCAAGCGCGATTACTCTCTACAACGCCGGACTTGCGATCAAATCCTCTAATCCACAAAAGGCGCTTGCCGATTTTAAAAAGGCAGCAAAAATGGCTCCTTTTTGGGAATCCCCAGTTTATCAGATAGGTGTCATCCTAGCCCATCAAAATTTTAATCTGGCGCTGCCGTGGTATTTGAAGGCACTCCAAATCAACCCGAAAGACAATTCCGTATGGAATATGATTGGGTGGGGCTATTACCAGGAGAAGTTATACACAAAAGCGATGTCCGCTTTTCAAAACCAGTTGCATCTTAGTCCCAGTAACCCTTATGCCATCTGGGGACTTGCCAATTGCTACGGTAACAGTCAAGTGAGATCGTTCGCGAAGGCAAGAGAGTACCTCTTATCGCTGCTTCATACGAGCGAAAGCAGTTCTGCGCAAAACATGTTGAAAATCCTACCGCCTGATGCTGTCGATGCCACCTATCAAGCATCACGACCGATCACCTATGAAGACGCGATCGCCATGGCGCTTTCCTATCGCATTGGCATCACCACATCAGGTGCATCAACCGTGCGGGCGCAAAACGGCAAAGGTCCAAGCGCCGATGTCGCGCCATACATCAGCTATGCCACCAATCACGGCCTGCTTAGCAATCTAAGCATTCCGTCCTACCAAGCACCTGCCACGAGACTTTTTATGGCGCAATTTTTAGCCAAGCTATACGGGATCAACCAATTTGACTACTTGCGTCCATTTCCACTAACAGATATGTCTACCGTCCCGGTCAATGACCAGATGGTGGTCAACAGCATGCTGGCGATGGGTTTAATGACCGAAGAAGGAAACCAACAATTTCAGCCCACCGCCACCATGACCCGCGCCCACTTTGCGAGCATGGTAAGCCACGACAACCTAGTCATGAAAAATCCGCCCGGACCAAGTAAGTGGCTGACTCCACCCGCGCCGGCAGCAGCCCCTGCCCAACTCATATTCTTTCGCACAGGATCGCCTGACATCCCGACCCAGGAAAATGATTTTAGCCAGCACATTGGCCAGATCAGCGGTATTGCTTTTACTGATTTCCCCTTTATCGCTGATACTACCCCCACCGTACAAACCATAAGGAAAAAAATCGACAATACTCAATTCATCTTTACGCCGCAATCTGCAGGATCTGACGTTCCGAATGAAATCACCATGGCTGCCACCGATGGCATAAGCCCCTATATGGTGCTTTCCAATTTTAATTACAATACCGATACCTCCAACCCGCAGATTGTCGACAAGTACCTGAGCGATCATGTACAAAGTCTGGCGCTCGCAAGCGAAGTCGTACAAGTAGCAAAGGCGGAACAAATGGCTGGAATCGCCGTCGACTACGAGAACATCATACCTACAGATAAGCAAGCGCTCGTCAGTTTTGTTCAAAACCTGAAACAGGATTTATCCGGTACCAGCATCAAATTAGATCG
>JAJZAS010000094.1 GCA_021799325.1 Bacillota bacterium
TATATTTCTAAGAGTCTGAGTTGTTTATTGTTACTAAATGAAAGTAAGTAAAAGCACAGCAATTGTGCTGTGCTTCATTTAATAGTCTCAATTTTTTCATGAGCCAGAGATTAATATAATTTCAATTCTGGGCTCGATTTTGTAATTGATCCAAATTGCTTGCCACTCCCCGCATTTGTTGAAGGGTACTTTCCACAGACTCCACAGCACTGTTTTGTTCATTCGTCGTCGCCGATACTTCCTCTGTCAGCGCCATGACCTGCTGGACGACATCGTTAATCAAATGAGCCTGCAACTGAAGTTGAGACGTCTGTGCCTTTTGCTTATTCACTTCAACAAGCACCTCTTGCACCACTTTGCCCATTACTTTCCCAGAATCATTTATGGTTGAAAAAGAGGATTCAATTCCCTTTCGGGCTAGCTCGACACGGGAAAAAGAGGCACTGGTATCGGTAACTGCCTGGTCGACATTGCTGATTTCCTCGACCATCAAGCGCACCACTTCTTGTATCTTTTTGTTGGCATCCTGACTCTGTTCAGCCAGAATTCTCACCTCGTTTGCCACCACTGCAAACCCCCGCCCTGCTTCCCCAGCGCGAGCTGCTTCAATGGAAGCGTTCAAGGCGATCAGATTAGTGCTTTCCGCCACTGCTTCCACGCTGTTTAATATCTCTTCGACACTTTGCGCCTTCTCTACTAATTGACGGGTTTTCTGGATGGTTTGTTCTGCTGCTGAGCTTGCCAGTTGCATTTCACTTGCAATCTGACTAGTGCGTTCTGCCCCCATGGTGATCGCATCATTTAATGTGTGAACTGCCTGATTTTCCGATTGTACCGCCTGTTCTAAACGCTCCATCATCAACCGTGTGGCATCGGCACCTTGCATCTGTGTATCAGCAGCTTCTGCCGCCTGCATGGCACTGCCCGTAATTTCCTTCATGGCAAGGGCGATCGAATGGGCTCCGTCTGAAGCCAATTGCATCTTGCTGTTCACCTCATGAACGGACTTATTTAAAAGCTGCACCGATTGCCCCATTTTCTCGTGATACTCTCCAAGTGCCGCTGCCGTTTGCTGAAAAGCCACTGATACATCGTAAATTTCATTCTGGATTTTCGGCACCGGAACCTGAATATTGAATTCTCCCTGTTCCACCTTTTGGATGGCACTTCTCAATTGCTTTAATTGTTTTAAGATATAATGCCCAGCGAACCATACTAGCAGGGTTTGCCAAAAAACACCGCTAATCAAATCAAATGCGGTAAGCCCGACAAAAAAACTTCCGCTTATATGATTCTGTCGTTCCCAAATGAGAATAGCACCGCTGATAGCATGCGTGATGATGGCCACGATCATCGTAATCAAAGTCAGTTGCAGTTCAAGTCGTTTTTTCAACATCAATCCCCCGAATCGCTAGTCCACAAAGATCGGCCGATGATCCCAGTTGGTGATCACCACGTCCACTATTTTAGGATCAAATTGCAAGCCACTGTAGTTCTCTATGTATGTCAATACCTGGTTGGGCGGCCATTTCTTCTTGTATGGCCTGTCCGACAAAAGCGCGTCAATGACATCTGCAAGCGCTACGACCCGCCCTACAATAGGTATTTCGCGTTCCTTTAATCCCCTGGGATAGCCGTTTCCATTCCACCATTCATGGTGGGTCAGCGCAGAATCCATGGCGTATTCAAATAACTTGCCATATAAATTATGAAATGACTGCATCTGGTGGTAGATGGTCTTAATCATTTCACCACCAATACTGGCATGATCTTTAACATGATAGCGTTCACTGTCTGTCAGCAATCCCGGTTTAAACAAAATCTCTTTAGGAACAGCCGCCTTCCCGATATCGTGTACGACACTTGCCGCTTCAATCAAATCTACATCCGCATCAGGAATATCACCGTTGTCTCTCATCATTTCTGAGATCCACCTGGCAAACTTGGAAACCCGCAGCACGTGGTTCTCCAACTCCGGATCGTTCCACTCAGCGATTTTGGCCATTGATTGAAGAAAAATCCCTTCCATCGTTTGTAACGATCCGATGGAAACTGCACTTTCCACACAGAGACGATCCAATGGTTGATGCAACGAGACAAAAACGGTTTGGCCCTCGACTACCCATTTCATTATGGTTAGCGCAACCACCAAAAAACGTTTCTCCGTTAAATGGCGATTGATCAGCACCCCAGACCATGCTCCAGCATTCTTCAAACTGGTATTCAACTCTTGATAGATGGTACGAGCGGTGAACCCTGACTGCATCATGCTTGGTTGCTGACTGATGACCTCTGCAGCGGTCGCCCCGTACAGTTCCAGCCACTTTTGGTTGAAATACAACACCTTGCGATTTATATCAGTAATGAGTACAGGGATCGGCCAAGCCAGAATTTCTTCGAACGTCATTGGTTAGCCTCCACTCTTGACCGAAACTCATATCTAGCGAACAATCAATACCGAACAATGAGCCCTGCGGGCAACGGACTCACTGACACTGCCAAGCAACAACCTCTCAATTGCACCTTTGTTGTGTGCTCCAAGCACTAATAGATCTGCATGAATATCTTCTGCTATTTTCACAATCAAATCTGCAGGCGATCCCAATTCTGCTTTCATGACGGGTGTTACACTTTGCTCAGCGCAGATGGCTTCTGCTGCATTCAGCACTTCTTTGTCCACATGACTATCAAATGGCATAGGAGGCACACCGTACGCACCGTCCACATAGGAAACTCTCTCCACGTACAATAACATAAATTCGGCAGTTGGAAAATTCGATAGCGCATAACGCAGTCCTTTCACTGCAGATGCTGTCCCATCAAATGCAATAAGTATTTTCATTGGAGATTACTGCCTCCTCAAATAATTTTTCAACATTTTATTGAATGAAATAGCGATACACAATGGGTCCTCATTACCTTACTACTTCATGTGAATCTTTATCAGAAACAAATGGGCTATCAAGCCCAATCAATTTAGACTAATTTTAGTTTGTTGCGATACACCTTGAAACAGATTTTCCTTAAGAAGTTGTGATGTGCTGCTGTATGTGATATAATGCCTTCCGCAGCCCCTGGAGAGATGGCCGAGTGGTTGAAGGCACTCGTCTTGAAAACGAGCAACGGTTTAAAAGGCCGTTCGTGGGTTCGAATCCCACTCTCTCCGTCAGCAAAAACGCACTCTAGTCTAAGGCATTTGAGTTTTTCGCCTTGCACTTGAGTGCGTTTTTTTGTTTGCTATTTTAGCGAAAATAGACATTCGTCGTTACAGTAGCCCCTACAAGTGCGTATGGTAAACGGAATGACAAAGGAGGCGGTAAACATGTACGGAACCTTCGGTGGATACACACGCTGGGCAGTCGTATTCCTGATCATCTTCGTCTTATTCTTCCTCTTGGTCCCAGCCTATGGTTGGGGAGGAGCAGGTGCTGGAACTGGCGCAGCAGCTTACTGATCATACAATCTGACAGTCCGCGGCGAGGAGGCGAAATCGATCATGTACGATGATGGCGTATTTGGCGGTTACACGCGCTGGGCTGTGGTATTTCTAATCATTTTCGTGCTCTTTATTCTGGTGGTTCCATTTGGAACCAAGGAAGTCTGCACTACGGCACCCGTGTATTAATACGCTGGTCATGGAAAAAGTTTCAGGGGGGGCATATACCATTTGCCCCCTTTTGGTGATTTTAAAGCAGATCTACCTGAACACACTCTCCTTCGATCATCTCGTCGTCCGGCTCAATCCTCGCCAACGCATTGGCATGCACAAAACGCGACATGGTACCTGCCGATTGGTCTCCTCCAACATCAATCCACCACTCGTTGTCTTTTTCAAAAAGCCGTCCTGTTAAAAATCGAGTGTGTCGGACCTTTTTTTTCTTCGGAACATGTTGTAATCTTGCCGTCATTGAATGAATTGCGCCGTCTTTCACAGACAACATTTTTTGTATCGCAGGCAATACCAACACATGGGCATTGACAAAAGCTGCGGGTGGATTCCCTGATAACGCAAAGACGAGTTTGCCTTGAAAAACGCCTGCATACACCGGTGTCCCGGGCCTGATGAATACCCCCCAAAAAAGGCGCCGAACCCCTATTTCCTCCAAAATTTTAGGAGTCAGGTCCCAATCTCCCACAGAGACACCTCCTGTGGTAACCACCATATCAAAACAATTCAGGGCATCCTGAAATTTCTCCCGCAATAAGTCAGGGTCATCCTTGATCGCAGGATGGGAGACTGCCTCCGCTCCTGCTTTGCGTAGGAGTCCAGTGAGCATGGGGGTATTACTGTTATAAATCTTGCCTTGTTCCCATTTCCCGTTTTTTTCTACAATCTCACTTCCAGTGGAAAATACCCCAATTCGAGGCGGGGTCATCGTCGGTATTTCAAAAATCCCCTGAGAAGAGAGGAGCGCAATTTCCACAGGACCGATCAGACTGCCTTTGGGAAGCAAAAGTTGTCCTTCCTTGATGTCATGGCCCTGCTGCTGTATGGCTTCCCCTTTATTGACCGATCGAAAAACAGCTACCTTTGAAGCATCAACCGATTCGCCGAAATCCGTCCATTCCTGTTGGACAAGCGTATCAGCTCCGCCAGCAATTGGAGCGCCCGTCATCGTGCGAAACGCTTCGCCTTGTTGCAATTCCCGGTCAGGCACTGACCCCGCCGGAACACGGGCTGTCACCTCCAAAATGATCGGATGATCCCTGTTCGCCTGCTTAATATCCTCGTAGCGAACGGCATAACCATCTAACATTGCCCGGTCAAAGGAAGGCACATCATGAATGGCATATACGTTTTCCGCCAAAATTTTGCCAAATCCGCTGTCCAAATCGGACAATTCTGTTTTATGATAGAAGCAATGAGTAAAAATTCTGGATAATGCTTCATCAACTGGAATTAAGGCATCCATCATCATGCCCCCATCTATTCAATGTAAAATGATATCGTATTGGCTTACCACCATATTACCAAAAGTTATGGAGAAGACGTCGATGCAAAATGACAGTCCTAATTCTTCCCGTCCTTCATTGGCTGATCCAAACCAAGCGGCCGAAGTCCTTTCTATTTCAGTTGCAACGCTTCGCAATTGGACGGCCCAGGGTTTGGTTCATGTCAGGTCAGTGATAGGTCGAACCAAGTATTATGATAGGGAAGAACTTTATACGATCAAGGAACAGATTGATAACGGCAAAGTGGCCAAACTCGACAAGCGCAGAAACAAAAGTGCGCGCCGCGAGAGTTATATTCCTATGGAAAATGTCAGTGATCCGGGCATTCTTGCAACCATCACTATTTGGATAGAATCTGTTGCTACGCCAGACCAGTTACCACTAATGTTGCGCGAAGCTGCCTTACAACTATTTATTTCACGAGGCCATCTTCAAGCGCCTGCTGTGACCTATGATGAAAGTCTAGTTCAACTGGCTTTACAACAGGTATTCTCGATGGGACCATACGCTCCCTTATTTCTTGATGGACTCACTGAGGAACACGTGAGTTTCTCAATGGATGACGAAAAGCTATTGCGGGTAATGCGCCAGCACCCACTACGATATTCTCCAGATGAAGATCCATTAGGGCTATTGTACATAGGGATATCTCAACTTAGCGACAGAAAAGGAATGGGCCAATACTATACGCCAGATTCATTAGCCAAAAAATTGTCATCGATTGCACTTCATCAACTGGATCATAGGCTTTGCCCTCGCACACTCGATCCTGCCTGCGGTTCGGGAAAGTTTTTGGTGATCTTGTACCGAATCCTATTTGATCGAATAGCCAAACATGAAATAGATCCTCATGCGACACATCGCCAATTACAAGAATGTTTGGTGGGGTATGACATCGATCCTGTCAGCGTTTGGCTTTGCAAAATCAATCTTGCGCTTGAAGCGCCAGCCGTTCAGGATCCCTCTGATTGCCAGTTCCGAATCTATACGAAAGATGCCATGAAAATAAACGATGGTTCATCCCCTTTTCCTGAACCATTTGATTTGGTCATTGGCAATCCTCCATGGGGATCAAAGCATCGTTTATCATTAGAGGAACTAGATGATTACCAAACAGCAAGCGCTCACGACACGTATAGTTTGTTTATGGAACTGTCACTCAACGCCTTAAAGCAAAACGGCGTACTTGCACTGCTTGTCCCTAGTTCCTGGCTCTATGTCAACAAACACCTTGTCACGCGTTCCCTGATGCTTTTTCAGACTTCCATCGCATATATAGGACTGACAGGCAACGCCTTTTCGTCAATTATGGCACCAAGCATGCTGATCGTAGCGAGAAAAGTGCAACATACCCCTTGCGA
>JAJZAS010000095.1 GCA_021799325.1 Bacillota bacterium
TGGGCAATGGACGACCGAAACACCGATGCCTGTGCCGATCTATTTCTCGATTGATTTGTACCAAGAATGGTGACGTGCGGAAGATTTAAAAGGATGTGATACCAGTGTACCGATAGCAGTACGCTTTTTGCGGGTAGGCGTCACTTAGGAATAACCCGCTCCATACATACTCACTAAACCTAAAATTCGTAGCGAGTTTTACCCACCATCGCCTCCTTTGTTGAAGGGGGCTTTTTCATGTCCAGTGTCACCGACGAGTATGTGCAAAGCAAAGATTTATGGGGCAAAAATCAAGATGCATGGGAAGATATCAATAAATCCAACTTAACTGACAAGGAACTGTTTGAGTGGCAGGAAGTCATTTTGGGAGAGTTCCAGGAAATTACCAGCAAAGAAAGTGAACAAGCAGAAATTAGCAGAGCTGTACGAGAAGCTCAACTAATGGCTATTGTAAATAACCATAAAGAAATTCCACATAAAGCCCATCGCGAAATCGTGGAATCGATTCTCAACGATATGTTCAGCATGGGACCGCTAGAAAGTCTATGGAAGAACAAAGAGATCAGTGATATGCAAGTATTTGTGCCAGTGAATGATCCGCGTGATCAAATCATCACCTACTCCTCAGTAAGCGGTCGACAAATTTACAAAGGTCCGGGGTTTCGTGATTACTCTCACGCAATGACGTGGCTCAATCGTCACCTGGCGCAATTCGGACAGCACTACGATGCTTCGAAAGTGGCGATGGACGCTACTTTTCCAGGACAAGAACGGATGAATGTAATCTCCGGAGTATCGGGGTATTCAAAATTTTTCCATGATGAAAGTGGAATATGGGTTTATAAGTATGTGCCATGCATGGTGATCACAATGCGGCGCTTTACTCACGCTTTCTCGACAGATGAACTTACAGGCGTAACTGATCGGTTGGATGAATCGCCAATATTTCCTGAATTGCAAGATGTGCGGCGTCCCTATAAGCGGAAGCCTGTATTTTTTAAGTACACAGGGAAAACAATTGATCCTGCAACAATGGACTACCTAAAAGTGATGGTTGAATTAGCAAAAACTCACATCATTGCAGGCGAAACAGGGTCCGGCAAAACGAGCCTCGCTAATGCGCTAACTGGTTCGATTCCAGACGGGACTATTTTAATTGTCCTAGAGGAAAGTCCTGAGATGCAACCGCAGAATAACAGCCATGTCATCCGTATTGTCCAGCGCGAAGGGGTGTTCAACTTAGCTCAAGCCTTAAAAAACACGCTCAGGATGTATCCAGACAGATTATTCGTTGCAGAGGTACGCGACACGCTAGCTTATGTGTTTTTGACGGCGATTCAGACGGGTCATTCAGGCTCTTCGACGACGATCCACGCTAACTCATGCTTGGACGCAGTCAACGTGCTCATTAACTATGCTGCAAACCACGAAAGCCATCCACCTCGCGAAATGATTCGGGATATCGTGTTCCGCCAAGTCCATACAATCATTCACGCAAAAGCGGTGAAAAAACCGAATGGAATTGCGAGGATGATTGATGAAGTTGCACAATTATTGCCTGATCAGACGATGCACTATGTAACAAAGTTCCACCAGGTTGGGGTGAATAAAGATGGTTCAGTTGCTGGCTATTTTGAATTCATCGGGCCAACAGATGAATTCGTGCAAGAAATGTTTAATGCTGGAATACCAATTCCCGAGTCGTGGGGATGGGAGGAGGGTGAATAATGATCAATTTCATCTATTTGATGCTACCTATTTTTTTTGTGGGCATTTACTTAACTTTTCGCCATTTCAGAGAACACCCTTATGATCAAATTAGGCGCAGGATGGGACAGGAACGAAAGAAAAGTAAGGTGGATTATCTGATTGGAAATTTGTTTACCGCAAAAAGGAGACTCACTTTTATTACCATTGGATCCGTTGGAATTGGAGTCTATCTTGCTATCGTCATCTTGCACGCCACGCCATTGATCGGTGCTGTCATTGGTGGAGTATTACCGTACATTGCTTCGGAAACCTACAAAGAAAGGTGGCTCGACAAATATGAGGAAGGTGTGGCGCAAGCCTTAGAATACGGTGCTGGCGTCTTTGAAGCAGGAGCGACTGTAGAGCAGTGGGTGCGGGAAACAGCGGATGAGGTGGAGGGCCCTGTATCAACGGTGTTTGAATCTGGGCGTCGCCACGTTCTGCGTGGAGAAGCGTCCATCGTCGAATGGTTAAAACATACGGCGAGGAATACACCATCACAATATTTTTCTTACGTGCTGTGGGGCATCATCGCCAATTATGAGCAGGCGTCGAGTTTGGATGCGTATATGAGAGAGGTTTTGGATGAGTTGAGTAGTCGGAAACGATATGAGAGGGCAATGCGATTAGCACGTGATGAAGCTATGAAACTGTTAGGCGCAATCTCACTTGCACCTGTGGTTTTGTACTTATTATTCTCTAAGCCGCTTAATAACTACCTGGCTGGGACCTTTACAGGCAATCTAATTTTCGGAATCGGATTAATGGGCTACACGGCCATTGTTCTATTTGCAAGGCAGACGGCAACCGCGAAGCCGAAGATTTAATCCATGCGGCAGGAAACTCATGATTCTTCCCACTACATCCAAGCTGGGTAGAAAGGGTGGGATCATAAACATGATGAGTTCACTACGAAATGCCAAAAGGAAGAAAGGGTATAACAAGTACGCCGTTGATCAGATCGTTCATAGGGCTCTCACCGGTAGATTTTATCGGCTGTTCGTTAATATGACGTTTATGGGCGCCAACGGCAAACCGTTTCTATTTGACTATTTGATTCTCACACAGTCCGGCATCATCGCCATCGAGACGAAGTACATTGAAGGCATCTTACACGGGCACGCGCAAGACTCAATATGGTCATGTGTCCCGTTGAAAGGTCTCGTAAGCCGCGTACCCAATCCTCATCCACTCAATGAAAAGTTGGCATCTAGGCTGCGTGCGGTTCTCGGAGAAAATGCACCACCCATCGTTGCATATACCGTGTTCACACACTCAAAACTCATGCTAGATATTAAATCGCGTGTGCCAGAAGGTGTGTTCAACCTTGCCATGTTCGCGGCGCATATGAGCAAATGGTCACAAATCGAAAATGTAATAAGCGATATTGAACTTGAAGAATGGCATGAACAGATTAGCAAACTTCGAAAAACAGACGAAGTGTTAGTGGAAAAGCAACACAACTATGCACGGAACTTGCGGCGAATGAGGAAAGAAAGGAAGGTGATCAACAGCTAATGTCTATTAAATTTCCTGTAAAGGTTCAGATGGACGGCAGGATGTATACGGTTGAGAAGATCGTGTATCCAAAACAGGTTGGGGAACCGTGGGCGGTTGCAACCTATCAACGTAGTATTTTCGGTAAAACGAAGGTGCAAAGTTTGTCGACACAGATCCGATTAGCGAGGCGTGTGCTGGAGATGATGCAAAATTGACCTTGTGGCTGCTTTTGCTCATTCTACCCGTCACCTTTGTTTGGATTGGTTGGCCTGTCGTCGCGAGAATGGACACATATGTAGGGGATACCTTTTATCGGGTAAGGATTGCATATAGAAAGCTTGGAGGCAAGTCTACGCTTCAGAAAATGAAAACGCTCGTCTATCACTACATCGAGGCAGTTATACCTAAAGAGTGGTTGGCACCGCTTGAACGCATTTTAACGTTGGCTGGCCGACCTGGTGGACGTAGCGCTATTGATGTGATATTGATGCAACTGGGTGTCACTATTGGGATGGTCTTATTCGGCATGTGGGCAAAGAAAACCTCGCCCATCCTGCTTATCCTACTTGCAGTAGCCATCATCACCACTCCGTGGCGCAGATGGCTGGGTAGAATACAAGCACGAAGGTTGAGTGCGTCAGAGCAGATTCGACCGCTCAAACGTAGGTTCGTCTCGCTATTGCGTATGGGCACGCCATTTGAAGAATCATTACGCATCATTAGCCGAGAGGCGCAAGGCGATTTTGGTGAAGTATTCCGCAAACGGATGCGAGATGCGAAAACGCGCGGAATACCGCAGGCGCTTACGGATCTGCAGCGGGAATTCAAGGTACAAGAGTTGACTCGTTTCATACAAGCCATTAGGACAGCCGAGAAAGGATCAATGTCGGCGCTTGCAGAAATCGTGGAGAAGCAAGTACGTGATGAGACGGCAAAAATGGACGACTTTATTGAGCGCAAAAAGTCATCTGTAAAGACACGGATGGGCATATTTGCGGCGATTGCGTTTGCTTACATGGGTGTGTTTGTGATTTATTTCGGATACCATTTGCTAGTTAACTATTTTAGTCATAGTCCAATTTTCGGGTTTTGAATTTACTTACTTTCTTCCCACCCCTTCTCTCCTTAGTGAAAGAAGGGGCATTTTTATGCCCAAAGCAAAAAAAGGAGGGAAAGACCTTTTGATGAAAAATAGTCGGATTTTGATTTGGATTGAAATTCTCTTGATGCTGCTAGTGGTGCTGCTTGGCATCTGGGGGCTAATTCACGGTGCGTGGCTCTCCATTGTGCTCATTGTAGTGGGAGGTTTCTTCGCGATTCGTCAGCGACGTGTCTTGCGGTCCATGGATGAAGATGAGTATGAGGACGAGGGCGAGGAGGAATATGAAAAAGATGAGGAGTAAGCTTCTTGCACTTTACGTGTACATTTGTGTTTGGTATCAAACACAACGTCGGCGCCTTGACATGCGCGTATTCAGTTGGAATCAAGTAGCTGATCTGGGTATTATCCTGGTTGTTCTTTATGTAGTAGTCCAGAATAATACCTTTCTTTCTACTTTCGTTCAAACCATTTACACGGATATTCAAAATTTGTTGACGAGCCTTATCAATAACGGGAAATTATAACCTTCCCGTGCTCTCCGGCTTATGAGGGAGGGTTTTTTAATTTGCAAAGGGGGGCATCATCATCTTAATCGGGCTGGATATTGGGAATGGCAATACAAAATGGACGATGGACGGTAAAACGGTTCAAGCTATCCCTTCTGTGGTTTCGACTGCTTACTATGGGGAAGACGAAAGCGTATTTTCGTCAATTTCACACAGTTTTCGAGAACTGGCGCTTGAATGGGAAGGCAAAAAATTTATTGTTGGAGAACGCGCTTTGCGTGACGATTCTCAAGCCGCGCGGTTTTTGTCTGCGGATCGGATTTTTCGAGACGAATACAAGGCACTTCTTGGTGCGGTCATTTTGGCAGACGATGGGGAAGGTCCGAAGCAAATTAACTCAGGTCTTCCCTATAAGACGACGAAAGAATTACGGAACAAACTAAAGCAGATCATTCAGGATTTTCACGGGCCATTGAAAGGTCTCTCTGGTGCGATTCAAGGTCGGAAATGGAATGGGCGGATCGAATCCGTTAATGTGTTTCGGCAAGCGGAAGCCATGATCTTTGACGCAGTGTTTCAAATCGAACAGGGGAAGATTGTTCCCATTCGAGATCATGTATTGCTTGAAGTACCGGGGACTCGGGTGGCAGTGGTAGATATAGGGGCGGGAACTACCGATGTCATTGTCTGCGAGATTTTACCTGAGTTTAAGGTGATCGAGGAACTGAGTTTCACGATTCCGCTTGCCTCCAACGCAGTAGGGAATCGAATTCAACGTGAATTTCAACATCGTTATGGAGAGGACACGCTGGACTTGCGAAGGCTTGATTATGCAGTGATGGGACAAAAAATCACACATAATGGTCACATTTTAGATTTTACGTCAGTTCGAAATGAAGCTGTCAGAAGCATTGGTGGTCAGATTCGCGATCAGATCGTCGAGAAATGGGGCAAGGCCATTCGCTCAATTTTCGTGACGTATCTTGGTGGGGGTGGTGCGGAACTTTTCCAAGACACGATAGTGGGTCAGATCCATCCGAATGTTTTTAAGATCAATGAACCGCAAGGGTCAAATGCCCGGGGATACTATAAAATGCAATATTTCCTGCAGAAATGAGGCGATCGATATCGAACTCGTACCCGTGTTTCAACCGATTGTCGATATTGCAGGTGGTGTTAAACCAATTGGTTACGAAGCGTTGATTCGTGGCCGTGGAATCTTGCGTTTGCGTGGAGCTAGAGAAGTGTTTGAACGGGCTAGTGAGTTTGGTGGGTCAAAAGCGCTGGATCAACGGATTCGGGATTTGGAAATCGAAACGGGTATTCCTCTCTTGGATGAGAGTCAACGTATGTTTCTCAACATGCCGACTCATGCGTTGCAGGACTCTAGTTGGTTAGTGTTGCGTTCTGTG
>JAJZAS010000096.1 GCA_021799325.1 Bacillota bacterium
CCCCGTACCTTGGCTACTCAATCCATTTTGGGCGAAAGTGGCTATTTTGCTTGTCAATCTGTGGCTTGGCTATCCCTATATGATGAACGTTGCACTTGGCGGACTTCAAGCGATTCCGTCAGACATTTACGAAGCGGCTGCCATTGACGGAGCCAATTCTAGGCAACAATTTTTCTATGTCACACTGCCTTCCTTATGGAGAATCAGCTTACCATTGATCATTCCGACGATTGCCTTTAACTTCAATAACTTCGGTGCAGTCTATTTGTTGACTCAAGGTAATCCGGCAAGTATGACCAACCAGTTTGCTGGCTCCACAGACATCCTGATCAGCGCTATCTACAAAATGCTGGATCAGTTGGCGATTGCCCCTTACGGCCTGATCTCCGCGCTGGCAGTGCTCGCCTTTATCGTGGTGGCTGTATTCAGCTACATCAACATGAAACTGACCCGTGCATTCGAGGAGGTCGACTGATGATGAATAAAGCAAAAAAATCAATGGCACCCGGAGAAAGAACTGCGCTATATCTCTCTAGACTCGTCGTATGGCTGGGATTATTATTTGCACTCCTACCCATCTACTTTGTCGTGCACGCCTCTTTTTCAGAAGGGACATCTTTTTTCCAGACCAATGCGTTTAACTGGTCGCATGTCACATGGCAAAACTATGCGTCTTTATTCAAACCCTACACACCCGGTTATTCCTTCGGTCGCTGGTTACTCAACACCTTTATCGTCAGCACCACCTCAGCGATCATTCAAGTCTTTATTACTATCACTGCAGCCTATGCCTTTAGTCGCCTTCATTTTGTCGGCAGAAGGTACGGATTGATGACGCTTCTCATTTTGCAGATGTTCCCCTCTTTAATGTCAGCCACTGCTTATTACATTGCGTTATCCGACATCAATGGCCTCAATAACCTGGCTTGGTATATTGCTATACTATGTGCAGGTAGCGCTTATACGATCTGGTTGATGAAAGGGTTCATGGACGCTGCCGTTCCTAAGGAACTGGACGAGGCGGCCATCGTCGATGGAGCTGGTTATTTTCGAGTATTTTGGCAAATTATTCTACCGCTCGTTCTGCCGATGATTGTCGTGGTGTTTTTATTCACCTTTATCGGCAATTTTACCGAGTATCCACTCGCCAGTTTGTTCCTGACCTCTCCCAATAACTATACGGTGGGTCTCGGACTGTATTGGCTACTCAATCCTGCCTCACATGCGCAAAATTTCACTGCGTTTTCCGCAGCGGCGCTCGTGGTAGCTGTGCCGATCACCATCGTGTATATGATATTCCAACGCTGGATTGTACGTGGACTTACCGCTGGCGCAGTGAAGGGCTAATACCACAAGGGAGGATCGCTCATGTTTACTCAACAGCATATGATTGCACAATCCATCTATCATGAGTCCATCGAGCCCTTTGCCTATTCGCATAGGGATGACCTGTACCTGCGACTTCGCATTGGCGCAAGACTCGCAGACCGCGTCGAAGTGGTTCATTTTGATAAATTCTTGGAAACTGAAACAAAAGTAGTCACACCGGCTATCCATTATGCAAAAGACGGTACTACTCATGATATCTACCAGGCTAGGCTAATTCGCGATACCAAGCGATTCAAGTATTATTTTGTCGTGCATGTGGGGCGTGAAACCTATTTTTATAGCCGTGCGGGCGTGACGTCTATTATGCCAAAGGATCAATCTGAAGCGTTTGAAGTCCCCTATCTCGGGGAGAGAGATACGTATCAACCACCAGAGTGGACGGTGGGGACGAGTTACTATCAGATTTTCCCTGAGCGGTTCTATAAAGGCAACACTTCAAAGCCAGATCGCAGAAAACTCGCCAAATGGGATTCCACACCTACGACTACCAGCTTCTTCGGAGGTAATTTGCAGGGAGTCATCGAGAAACTAGATTATCTGGAAAGCCTGGGTGTGGAGACTCTGTATTTGACCCCCATTTTCAAGGCGCCATCCAATCACAAATACGATACGGTCGATTATTTTTCTATCGATCCACACTTTGGAACGGAAGAAGATTTTCAAACCCTCGTCAAGGAATGTCATCGGAGAGGATTGCGAATCGTTCTGGACGCGGTGTTCAATCACATGGGCGCAGAGCACCCCATCTTCAAAGATTTATTAAAAAACGGAGAGCATTCTGAATACGCGGACTGGATTTATGCCAAGTCCTGGCCTCTTTCAGTCAAAGCACGCAATTACGAAACTTTTGCTTATGTTCCCCAAATGCCAAAATGGCGCACTGCCAATTCGAACGTAGAAAATTACTTGTGTAACGCAGGTGAACACTGGATAAAACAAGCTGATATTGATGGCTGGAGGCTCGATGTATCGGATGAAGTGGAACACACCTTTTGGAAGCACTTTCGCTCGCGCATCAAATCGCTGAAGTCAGATGCGCTCATTTGCGGAGAGATTTGGCAAGTCGCCACTCCCTGGCTACGCGGGGATGAATTTGATTCGGTCATGAATTATCCTTTTACTAAAGCAGTCACCGAATGGCTGGCAAAACAAATCATCGATGCAGAAGAATTTGCCGCCCAAATTGAACAGATCCGCCTACGTTATCCGGAACCCGTTTTGCCGGTGCTTTGGAATTTGCTCGACTCACATGATACACCGCGACTTTTGACTGAATGCGGAGAAGATAAAGTGCAAGCGAAACTCGCCAGTTTCATTCAATTCACCGCGATTGGTTCACCTGTTTTGTATTATGGCGATGAAGTGGGGATGTCAGGCGGACAGGATCCACTTTGCCGGGGCGGCATGGTATGGGACGAGAAAAAGCAGGATCAGGAACTTCTGGCGCACTACCGGTCTCTTTTTAGGCTGAGAAAGAAGTACATCGCGCTGCGAAAGGGCAATTTCAGACCTGCATTTTCTAGTGTCTCCAAGCAGCTTTTTGCGTTTGTACGAATCTATTACGATACTCCCACAAAAGAGCGACAGCAAACCATTGTCTGCATGATCAACAACGATACCGATCGGTTGACTTTGCAATTTGTCGACCAACAGGTCCCTGACGGTGTTTATGAATGCATTCATGGTGTGCAAAAAGGGGAGCAGATCCGTATGGATCAACCGCTCACTCTCCCTGCAAAGAGCGCCTCAATGTGGTTGATGGTTGGTGATTAAGATGGGTGTCAACATTAAAGACGTTGCGTATCGGGCAGGTGTCAGTCCGTCGACGGTTTCACGAGTGATTGCGGATCATCCACGCATCAGTTCGGAAACCAAAGAACGGGTTCTCGCGGTCATGAAAGAACTCGATTACCATCCCAATGCCATTGCCCGGAGCCTTGTCAAGAAAAGCTCGGAGACATTAGGAATTCTGATTCCCAATAATATTGAGGAGTTTTTTAATCCTTTTTTTCCTGAGGTACTTCGCGGCATCACACAAGTGGCGCAAGCGGAAGGTTATGACCTTTTTTTATCGACATCCCTCAATCATCTGAATGACAAGGAACGAACGGAGAAGATCATCCGCAGCAAACGCATTGACGGACTAATCATCCTTACCTCGAAGGAAAACGACCCTTTATTTGAGGTGCTTGAACGACTCCGTTTTCCATCGGTACTCATCGGGCGCCCTCCGGTGACACAGGAATCTCTCTTATGGGTCAATAACGACAACGTGAAGGCCTCGTTTGAAGCCACTCAACATCTGGCAGAGCTGGGCCACAAGCGAATCGGTTTTATAGGAGGCAGTCATGATTTTATTGTGACGCAGGACCGTCTGAAAGGGTATCATCAAGCCTTGGACGCGGTGGGAATCCCGTTTGACCCTCGCCTCATCATCGCTGCCGAATTTATCGAGGAAGGCGGATACCTTGGCATGCTCCGATTGCTGGCCTTATCTGATCGGCCAAGCGCCATCGTGGCCTCTGACGATGTACTCGCGTTTGGCGCCATGCGTGCTGCTGGTGAGATGGGGTATCGCATTCCTGAGGACTTGGCGATAGTGGGATTTAATGATATCCCGCTTGCCAAGCTATCCAATCCCCCACTTACCACTGTCAGTGTGAACATTTTGGAACTGGGTCAAAAAGCAGCGGGAATGCTGATTGATCAAATTCAATCGCCTGAGGAAAAACAACAATCCGCCATCATTGGTCATGAACTGGTAATCAGAAGGTCGTGCGGAGCGTGGAATCCGGCATTTCCTTATCAGCCTGCAATGAGGGATCGTTAAAAATAGTCACCCAGTGTCACCACTTCGCCCAAATCACATACACTGGGTTAAAAATGATTCAGTGAGGCGAATGACCGTGCCAGCATTGAAACCGACCCTGTTTGGCCCAGTGAAGCCTCGTTCCGTTGATGACAGACATAAAAATCAACACGAGGCGTGGCATGCTTTATTTCTCCCTGTACCAGAATCCGTTAGTTCTTCATCACTCTCGGAACTGGTCATCACTAAACGTAAACCCTCTCGCATCAAACGGAAATCCGGCGTTCGGCCATCAGCCCTTGTCGGATCAAACAAGATGAACCATTCCACGAAGACATTGCACGATTATCTTTTGCAACATTTTTGGCAACAACCGGTCAGCATTTATACCGAAGCCGGACGGGTGCAAGGCAAAGTCGTTGAAGTGTCTGCGGAAAACGTGACACTCGAAACCAAGGATGAGACACGCGCGATCGACCTGCATGCCATTTTCAGCGTCGCCCATCAACTCCCTCCCCGCTGATTGTACAGTTCTTGGTACACTTGTAAAAAAGCTTGTGCGGCGAGGCTGAGATAGCGGTCCTTTCGGTAGACAAACACCAGTGTCCTAGTGGCTAGCGGGTCCAGTGGATAATACACTGGCACCACTCCCGCCTGTCTCCGAACCATCTCAGGCACCACCGTCACACCAAGGCCATGCGCAACAAGCGCCTGTGCCGTCTCAATACTGCTTGTTTCATACGCGATATCTGGCTGAAACCCATTTTCTGCGCATAAAGCCAATACAGTCTGGCGAAACCCATAACCATTTTTGAGCAGGATAAACGGCGAGGTTGCATAATCCCTCAACGACACGCCTCGTCCTTCCTTTTGTTCTCTCCTTGGGACTGCCAGATAGAGCGACTCTGTTAAAAGTGTAGTGGTGGCTAGCCGTTCATCTCGAATAGGCAGCGCTAGTATGGACAGGTCCGTGACTCCCTGAACGGCCAAATGCTCCAGTTGATCGGTGGTCTCTTCCACCAATCGGACTTGAGTATCCTTGTATTTCTGATTAAATTCCCGTATTAGTGGTGGCAATATCCTTCCACCGGTAATGGCCGGTGCGCCAATCACTAATTCTCCGACCATCCCTTGACTGCGTTCCCTCATCTCGCGAATCAGGTCTTCCTGCATGCGAAGAATCTGTTCCGCTTGCTCCACAAACCTGTCGCCGTGTTTGGTAGGAATCGCTCCTGTTCGTCCCCGATCGAACAGCGTTACCCCCAATTCATCCTCCAGTTTCGCCAATTGCTGACTTAGTGAAGGTTGCGCCACGCGCAGTGCTTCTGCTGCTTTTGTAAAGCTGCGTTGCCGATATACTTCACAGGCATATTCCATCATCCGCAAATCCATTTGCCCTCACCCACCTGTTGATACCCATTTGTTCACCATAGGTGTAACCTATGGTTTTTATAGTTTTTATATCATAGACTTATATTCAAAAAATGTGTAGGATAAATTCAATAGTTCGCACGAGGAGGGTTGGATGCATGCCAGCCAAAACTTTATTTGAAAAAATATGGGATGCCCACGTAGTAAGAGAGAAAGAAGGGGAACCCACATTACTCTACATTGACCTTCACTTAGTTCATGAGGTTACCTCTCCACAGGCCTTTGAAGGATTGCGCCTCGCTGGAAGAAAGATCCGCCGACAGGACTTGACGTATGCAACGGTCGACCATAACGTCCCGACCAAAGATCGCAACAACATCAAGGACCCCATCGCCCGCCAGCAAATCGAGACATTGCGGCAGAATGCAGCGGAATTTAGCGTCCCCTTTGCTGATATGGACAGTCCGGATCAAGGCATTGTACACGTCATCGGACCCGAACAAGGACTTACATTGCCAGGAAAAACCATCGTTTGCGGCGACAGCCACACATCGACTCACGGTGCCTTTGGTGCGCTTGCTTTTGGCATCGGTACGAGTGAAGTGGAACACGTACTCGCCACACAATGCCTGCAACAACAAAAACCTAAGACGATGGAAGTTTATGTGAATG
>JAJZAS010000097.1 GCA_021799325.1 Bacillota bacterium
CGTGGCTAGTACAAAAAAAGGATTGGGAAGTGGATAAGTTACTCCATCTGCAGTGACACTTTTCTCCTCTAATGCTTCTAGTAAAGAGGCCTGAGTTTTTGGCGAGGTTCGGTTGATCTCATCCGCTAGCAAGATTTGCGTAAACACCGGGCCAGGACGAAATTCGAAATCATTAATGCGTTGATTGTAGATCTCAGTTCCCGTGACATCACTTGGCAACAAATCGGGAGTAAATTGGATGCGCTTGAATTGGCACGCCAAACTTTTGGCCAATGACCTCACCAACAAGGTTTTCCCCACTCCAGGCACATCTTCGAGCAATACGTGGCCACGAGCTATCAGTCCTGTTAAGCAAAGTTCAATTATGCTTCTCTTGCCAACGATCACTTTTTCCATATTATCAATCACTTGTTGAATTTGTTGTTCCGGTTTGCGAAATGGTTCTGTCTCTGCCCGTACCGTTGTTGACACTTATAGTCCCCCTGCATTTAATCCATCAATAGTTCGTATTCTATGCAGTTATATTGTGACAGCGGTCTACTAAAAACGCAATCTCATCCTACTGTAATCCCATAAGATACCACACTTATATTCAGAATAGTCTAATATAACTATCGTTAGTTGATTAAAAAAATGATCAATTAACCTACTATAAATGATCATTCGCTCCCGTATGCCTCAGATCTACAATGATTGTGAAAAAAAATACATGAACTGTGATGAGGAGGTCTTTCACGATGGAACAAACACCTAAACTTGCTGTTGTTCTTCTGTCCTCTGATCTGGAAAAACTTCATGCAGGCGCACTGATGGGTTCTGTGGCCGCGATGTCTGGCATGACTGTATATGTGTTCGTTTCTATGGATGCGCTGGAGCAGTTCCGCAACGATGTGATCGCAGATAAACGCTTTAAGACAGGAACCGTAGGCCCCATGTTAATAGAGAAAGAAGTCCCCCTCTACTATGACTTGATTCACCAAGGAATAGAGCTAGGTAATTTACATTTATATGCCTGTGCACTGGCCATGGATGTCATGGGGTGGAAGAAAGATGAACTGATCGAAGATGTGGAGGAAGTCATTGGCGTTAATCAGTTTTTCGGGCTCGCTGAAGGGGCTCAGATCATGACCATTTGAGGAGGAATCACCATGAGTCAGGTAGCCATCGACAAAACCATTGATGCCAGAGGCACTTATTGTCCCGGCCCCTTAATGGAGCTTATTAAAACACTAAAGACAGCACCACTTCAAAGTGTGATAGAAGTTTGGTCGAGCGACTCCGGATCCTCCACCGATATTCCAGTATGGGTCAAAAAAGCCGGCCATGAATTCCTTTATACAATTGAAGAGAACGGGTATTGGCGGATTGCGGTTCGAAAGGCAAGGTAATAGCGCGTTGCATCCAATACAAGATGGAGGTCGATGACCATGCGGCGCATAGCCATCTTAGGGGGCGGTGTCGGTGGAACGATGGTGGCCAACCGGTTGGCGCGTGAGTTGCGAAGTGACATTGATCGCGGCGATGTCGAAGTCGTGCTAATTGGCGAAGACGCCAATCACATCTATCAACCGGGCTTTTTGTATGTCGCGTTTAATCAGGCACCACTCGAACGCTTCGTTAGACCACAAACCAGCCTACTGGTATCTGGAGTACGTTTTCTGCAAATGCGTGCATTACGAATTGATGCGGATAATAACTCCTTACTATTTGAAAATGGCGATTTGCTAACTTATGACTATCTGGTGATCGCGACCGGTTCACATCCCACCATGGATACCGTTTCAGGATTAAAGGAAGGTGCCTACTCCTTTTACACGGCAGATCAAGCCATTAGACTTCGCAAAGCGCTCGCCAACATGACTTCAGGCCGAATTGTGATTGGTGTCGATGTCCCTCATAAATGCCCGGTGGCCGTTCTTGAATTTACGCTAATGTTGGATGAATACCTGCGCAAACGCGGTACGAGAGACCAATTTGAGATCATCTACACGTATCCCATCGGTCGTCTGCACTCACTCGTTCCTGTTGCAAACTGGGTGGAGCCTGAATTTGAGCGAAGAGGGATCCAATCCGAATTTTTCTTCAATGTGGACAACGTAGACCCGGACAAGAGAGTCATTGAGAGTTTGGAGGGCAGTTCATATGCCTATGATCTGCTTATAATGGTACCTGCCCATCGCGGCGCGAAAGTCATCATGGATTCAGGGATTGGTGATGAGAGCGGATTTGTGCCGACTGATCGTTACAGCTTGCGGATGAAAGGCAGCCACAATGTCTTTGTCATCGGCGATGCCACTGATTTACCCATCAGCAAAGCGGGTTCCACCGCACATTACGAAGCGGACACGATTGTGGCTAACCTGATTGATGAATTGCACGGACTTCCCGCTGACCATCAGTATGACGGCAAAGTGTATTGTTTTATTGAAGGCGGTCTGGAAAAAGCCACGTACATCGCCTTTAGTTACACTGAACCTCCAAAGCCCACGGCTCCATCCGAGCTTTTGCACTGGTTCAAGCTGATGTACAACGAGATTTATTGGTTGTCTGTACGTGGACTTTTATAGACAGGAGGTAGACAGGTCATGTCAATTTCTGCGAATCCAACATTGGCAGAATGGGATCAACAGACACGCAGTGATTCGATGAACGATCTTCTCAGTGCAGCGATCGATATGATGACAGGACCCACTGTGGCCAACTTAGCAAAAAACGCAACTAGTATCCTCACACTAGCTGAGCGATTTACCGCGCCTGAAGTCAATCGTTTGCTGGAGGCGGTACTAAATAATGCAGAAGCCTTAACCACAATGGTCAATGCACTTGGAAAGTGGGTGGAAAACGGCTCACTCATGAGGATCTCAGAGATGCTTGACTTTGTCAGAGCCATCCTGGATTCAGCCAATGGCACCCTCGTGTCTACCATAGCTTCAAAAGCAGTGGAAATGGGTTCCCTAGTCGATCAAGTGGCCACTTCCCCCATCATAAAAATCGTACCAGGAGCCATCCATGCGATGGAAAATGCGTACCAGCAAGTAAACGCCAATTCTCAGGACGTCAGATTAGGAGAAGTGATCAAACTTTTCCGCGACCCCAAGACGATGACCACGCTCAAATTCTTGCTCATGACCATGCGAGAAATGGAAGGCAGTCTTCGATCTCACTGATTCCACCATTCTGCCATATGATCTACACAGCATAACAAAGTGGTATTGTCGCCATGTCAATGCCACTATTTCAATTTAAAGTGAACTGTTGTATACTACCCCATCATGACTTACACTTTATTTGGCTATACAAACGATGTGAACAACCTGAATATGATGCCTGAGAGGAGATACTTATGATCATTCAACCAAAAATCCGCGGCTTCATCTGCACGACCGCGCACCCCACCGGATGTGCTAAAAATGTGACTGACCAAATTGAGTATGTGAAATCTAAAGGGAAAAAAGAAGGACCAAAAAAGGTTCTTGTCATCGGAGCCTCCACCGGTTATGGCCTCGCTTCGCGAATTGCCGCTGCATTCGGCTATGGCGCCGCTACGATTGGCGTATTTTTTGAGAAACCAGGAACCCCCAACCACACCGCAACGGCAGGTTGGTACAACTCTGTCGCCTTTACGCGGGAAGCGGCACAAGCAGGATTGTATGCGAAAAGCATTAATGGGGATGCATTTTCTGACCAGATTAAAAATGAGACGATCGAACTGATCAAGAAAGATCTGGGAACTGTTGACCTCGTGGTCTATAGCCTGGCCTCCCCGCGCAGAACACATCCAAAAACGGGAGAGACTTTTTCCTCCGTCATTAAACCTGTAGGCAAGCCATTTCAAAACAAGTCCGTCAATTTTCACACTGGCGAAGTCACCCAGGTATCGTTGGACCCTGCCACTGATGAGGAAATCCACCAAACCGTTCAAGTCATGGGCGGTGAAGATTGGGAGTGGTGGATGCACGCGCTTCGCGAAGCGAATGTGCTGGCAGACGGCGTCAACACGGTAGCATATTCCTACATAGGGCCTGAGCTAACTAAAGCAGTATATCGCGATGGGACGATTGGTCGTGCGAAAGACCATTTGGAGGCCACTGCTGGCAAACTAACCGATTACTTACAACCCATTGGCGGACATGCCTATGTCTCTGTCAATAAAGCGGTGGTGACCCAATCTTCGTCCGCCATCCCTGTGGTTCCCCTTTACATTTCACTGCTATTTAAGGTGATGAAGGAAAAAGGCACTCACGAAGGATGCATCGAACAAATGCACCGCCTTTTTGCCGATAAATTGTATACAGGGAAAGAGACGGAACTGGACGACCAAGGACGGATTCGCCTCGACGACCTAGAAATGCGGGACGATGTACAGGACGAGGTCAGCAAACTTTGGGCGACTGTTACCTCAGACAATTTGGCTTCTTTATCGGATATTGAAGGGTATCGAGAGGAATTCATGAAATTGTTTGGATTTGGGCTTCATGGAGTGGATTATGAGGCAGATGCCGATCCGATCATGGAGTGATGGTTTTCGACTTATCACCAATGTTCATCTCCGGCGCTTCATCCAGCCCTGTGCAAAAGCACTAGGCAAAAGCGAGGCAAGTACAGCGAGCAGTATCATCAGTGCCGCCATCGGCAAAATGTTGGAAAAACCTCCTGAGATGAACTGCACCCAGATGTCCACTGGCACCGTGTAAGGATGATAGGACATGATCATCGTAGCCCCAAACTCGCCTATAGCACGCGCAAATGTCAAAAGGATGCCGGAAATGATTGCAGCCCTTGAAAGAGGCAAGCTGACATAATAGAATACATGCCACACTCCACCACCCAGAATATGGGTGGCTTCTTTTAATTCTTTGGGCACTTCTTCAAATCCCGCTTTGGCGGCCAAAATCAAGAATGGACTGGTGATATAGGTTTGCGCCAGGATGATGCCTCCCATTGAGTTGACCAAACTGATTTGGAAATGCCCAAGCCATATGCCGACCCAGGTTTCGGGGCCATAGAGAAAAAGTTGTCCGATTCCTCCCACTACAGGCGGAAGGACAAGTGGCAATACCAGAACGCTCTCGGCCAACCTCCGCAACCAGCTTTTTTTTTGAGCGAGCCAAAAGGCAGTGGGCAAGCCAAAAACCACGCCGAGCAGCGTGGTAAAAAACGCAGACGAAATTGAGGTGCTGATCGCACCTGTAATTTCAGGATTTTGGATGGCCACAAGTAGCTGTGACGGGGACAGACTCCCCATCATGTGTACGAGCGGAGCCAGAATATAAAGAAGTGGCACTGCGGCAAGCACAGCCAGCAGTGCCGGAAATACCCGATGACTGATCATACCTGATTATTTCTTCCCTGGAATTAAAGATTGTAGTGATTTGGGCACGGCAGAAGCCTGTCCAAACAGCTTCATTGTAACAGGTGTAAACCCGTCTTTCATCAAAATCTGGTGACCTTTCCCTTTAACCATAAAGCGGACAAACTGTTCTGCCCCCTGTTCGTTTTTCACGGTACTAGGTATGGTAATGGTAAATAGAATCGGCGCGCCTTTTTCTACTTTTCCGCCTTTACCTTTGACACTGACCTTGGCATAACTCGCCGCATCTTTCACATCGCTGAGGTTGATGGCTTTTGGCAGCGTAATATAGGGCACATGCCACTCCACCGCTTCGTGTTTATACGCGACAATTGCATCGACTTGCCCTGTAGTCAGTTGAGCGAGTAGCGTCTGCTCAGGAAATACTTGTTTCGGGTTTTCATTGGATCCGAGAATTTTTTTGAAAAGTGTGGGCTGATGATAATACTTTTGCGCAAGCTCCATCATAAAAATCGTGCTCAACCCCTTCGGATCGAGCAGCGGGTCCGTCCTGCCAAACCGAAAGCCTGGTGATTCCAGCACTTTGTACCAGGGGGTGTGGCCTTTTTCTGCTGCCAGAAGTTGCGGATAGAATTTGCTAGTCTTGGAAAACGCGATCACCAGTTGGTCGGCGGCGAGCGGAAAATACCATTTGACCAAATTGTGATTTTTCGCGCCCATCAACAGCTTTTGATTGACGCTCGGCGATGCGCTGATGAATACGTCAGGGGTCGAAATCCCTGAACGAATCATTTGCGCAAGTGCATCAGAGCCTTCTCCCTCTCCTTGAAATACAAGGCCATATTCCTGATGAAGCGCAGGCGTCACCTTTTGCTCCATGACCTTGGTCATCGACC
>JAJZAS010000098.1 GCA_021799325.1 Bacillota bacterium
CTGCATGTTATGGGTGACGATGACGATGGTGAACGTGCTGCGGAGTTCGTCAATCAATTCCTCGATCTTGGCGGTGGCAATCGGATCAAGGGCCGAACAGGGCTCATCCATCAGGATCACCTCCGGCTCCACCGCCAGGGCACGGGCAATGCAAAGCCGTTGCTGCTGACCTCGAGTCAGGTTCCATACCGGTTGATGCAAACTGTTTTTCACTTCGTCCCAAAGTGACGATAATTGCAGTGATTTTTCCACTTGTTCTGAGATGATGCTCTTATTTCTTATTCCGTTCAGTCGAAGGCCTGCTGCCACATTTTCAAAGACGGTCCTTGTGGGAAATGGGTTGGGAGCTTGAAATACCATTCCCACTTTCCGGCGCACAATGATGGGGTCAAGTTCATATAAATTTTGATGATCGAGCCAAACGCTTCCTTCCATTCGCGCGTTAGGAGTAGTTTCGTGCAAACGGTTAAGACACCTGACAAAAGTGGATTTACCAGCTCCTGAGGGTCCAATGATGGTCGTCACTTGGTGCTCTGGCATTGTCATCGAAACATGATATAGAATTTGTTGTTTCCCGTAAAATGCAGAAAGCGACTCAACTACTAATGATTTTCCCATAAAATCTCCTACTTGCTCTCTTCCCTGGCGATCCACTTTGCCACCAAAAAAAGAATGATGATGAATGCGATAAGAATCAGCGCGCCAGTCCATGCTTGTGCCTGCACAAAAGAATTGGGAGATAATGCGTCAAAATAAATCTGCAGCGACAATGTAGACGCAGGTGACATGAGACCGATTGGCCAGAAATGATTGCCAAGTGTTGTAAAAAGCAGGGGCGCTGTTTCTCCCATGGCACGTGACATACTAAGCAAAATGGCCACGATTAAAGGTCTGGTCATCACAGGCAATACCATTTGCAGGAGCGCTCTCGTATTGGTAGCACCGAGTGCGAGTGCCCCCTCTTTGATGGTTGAGGTGGAATCAATTAATTGATCCTCGATCTCCCTACCCAAGTAAGGAATGATGAAGACAGCCAGCGCAACACTTCCTGCAAACAGGGAGAATGTTCCCGTAGAAATGACCACCACAGCATAAACCGCCATTCCGATAAGAATCGAAGGGATCCCTGAAAGCAAATCAGCCGTGTACCTGACCACCGTTACCATCCTGGTTCCCCTTGATTCGTAAAGGTATAAGCCAAGTCCGGTTCCGAGCGGTATCGCAAAAACCATCGCGATCAATACCATTTCCAGTGTGCCGACAGTTGGTTTTAAGAATCCTGCGGAAAACAAATCAAACCAACCCTTACTTACCACATAGTACAATACGCTAAATAGGGGAAACAACGACAAAAACCCCATGAACAACAGGAAAACATAGTACCATTGATCTTTTCTTTTTCTTTTTTGAATCGCACGAATGAATTGTTCTTCTCTCATAAGATCCTCGCACGGCCCGACACACGCCAGATCAAGAGTTTCGATGCGGTATGAAAAAGCACAGCAACGATGAGGAGCACAAGGCCAATTTCGTATAATGAGGATAGATAGAGGTGGGTACTGGCTTCAAGGAATTGGTTGGCAAGGACGCTAGCTAAAGAGTCGCCAGGTTCAAAAAGTGATGTCGAGATCGTTGGGCTGTTGCCAATCACCAAAGTAACGGCAATCGCTTCACCTAAGGCCCTGCCAAAACTTAAAAGAACCGCCCCAAGAATCCCTACCCTGGAATACGGTAAGACAACCATTCTCACTTTTTCCGTCCGCGTGGCACCAAGTGCAATGGCACCGTCCTGAAGCTCTTGCGGAACATTATCCAACAGTTTTCGGGACACCGTAATGATCGTGGGCAACATCATAATGCCTAAAATAAGGCCCGCGGCGAGCAGCCCCACTCCCCAAACCTGACCATTAAAGATGGGAATAACCCCTATTGCAGTTTTGAGCAGCGGTTCACCTGTATTTCGCAACCAAGGCACAAGCACAAACAGACCCCATAACCCATAAACCACACTGGGAATAGCAGCCAACGCATCAAGTAATATGGTAGCGATTTTCACATATTTGATATGACCGAATTGCGTGAGTAGTATTGCAGTTCCCACTCCTACAACCGTAGAGAGTATCAAACCAATTAACGAACTGACAAAAGTGCCATACAAAAATGGCAACGCACCATAGGAATGACGAAGAGGGTTCCATATTTGTCCAGAAAGAAAAGAAAAACCAAATGCAGCGATGGATTTCCACGATCCACTGATCATGACACTAACCATGATCAACCCTAATAGAATAAGCAAGAGTGCAAACAAAAATAAGGCGCCTGCAAATAGGCGATCCGAATCATGTTTGCGCATGTTGTTCATCCCCAATTTCTCCTCAACAAAGACAAGTCCGCATGACGAATGCGGTTCGGTAGTGGTACATAGCCAAGCCTTCTCGCATTTTGCTGACCTTTCACGACCAGCCAATTGAGCATTTGCTTCAATTCTGTCTTGACTACTGGATTTTGTTGTCTACGATAAAACGCCACCCATGAATACGCGCAAATCGGGTAAGACTGGACACCAGCTGCGTTTACAATTGAAAAATCTGTTGGCGTAATCGTTTGAAAATGGTTGGCAGCAGCAGCAATGCTGGAAACACTCGGAAAGATAAAAGCCCCAGACCTATTTTCCAACTCTCCATATTGCAAATGGGAACTTAGGGCAAACGAATATTCCAGATAACTAATTGCTCCTGGAATAGCCCTCACCGCCATGGCAATACCAGCATTGCCTTTCCCCCCACTTCCCACTGGCCAAGAGACCGCTTTACCAACACCCACGTACTTTTTCCAAACTGGACTAACCCGATTTAAATAATCTGTAAACTGATAGGTGGTTCCCGATGCATCAGAACGATAAATCACTCGAATCGGAAGACTAGGAAGCTTTACACCGGGATTTAAGCGAGCAATGGAAGCATCATTCCACCTTCGAATTTTCCCAAGAAATATATTCGCAATCAGTGACCCATTCATACGAAGTGGAGTATGTACTTGAGGAAGGTGATAAACCATCGCCACTGCGCCTAGTGTGATTGGCATCTCTACTACCTTGCCACCGGAATTCACCGCGCTTTGCATTTCTATTCGATTGAAGGGAACGTCCGTTGCTCCAAAGTTCACGGTTTTTGCGATCAGTTGTCCAATTCCACCACCACTGCTGATGGCTTGATAATTCACCTGAATCGAAGTGAATTTGTAAAAATCAGAAAAAACCTCACTCAGTAAGGGAGCAACAAATGTCGACCCGGTCCCTGTCAGTTGAACCTTCTGAGAGGGGGAACTTGCCGCTGACTGCTTAGAGATAACTGGAACCCCGCACGAAGTGAGCAATAAAGAAAGGATCATCAAAATCATTACTTTATGCAACATGCGCGTGATTCCTCCATGTATAATGAGCCAAGTAACATTAAATATGATTTTTCCCATATTGTAAAGGCGGAACATCAAGCGTTCCGCCTTTATCTACTCAACTTTCCACATCATGCTGGGGATGCATGAATCGCTCCATCACCGGGCGATTGGGGTTTTCTTTGACATTCGTTGGTGTCACTGCCTTTTCAACACCTGGATCTCCTTCGCCTACCCATTCATCCCCTGCAAGGGAACTGGGATCAGTTTCCCGAGACCAAGGATGGATCTTCTCAGCTTTCCGCCAAGGCGCGTCTTTTTCAACCATGATCACCCCTCCTTCATATAATGTTCCCGTGAATCTTTAGGCATATGTGCATCACTTGTCCCATACATTCGATAAAAAGTGGACGGTGATGAAAATGGGGGCGTACGTTTTATACGCACGGTTTACTGGATGGATTTATCTGTTGCTCGCCATCATAGGCATTTTTGAAAGACATCTTTTTTATGTGTTAACACTCCCTGTATTGGCCGTTTTGATTTATTTGATAATCGGGTTGACGGGACTTACCGTTGCGCATAAAGTCCATGAAAAAGGGCTGATGGTTTATAACCTCGTGCTTGGTACCGGGCTCTTGATTTGGGGTCTCTTCGGCACGTTGCAGCCGGATTTGTTTACTCCGGCACCACTGCCTCTTGACAATGCGCTTCATCTGTTAACTGGTCTTTGGGCATTTTACGGGCTTCTAAGTGGATTATGGACGTACTTCTCGGCTAAATCCAAGAAAGAAGACGCAAACTAACTCCTGTACTTTAATCGCTTTTAAAGGAGGAGTTTTATGAAAATCAGGGAACTAATGAGCACTGACATCGTCACTTGCACTCCCGGCACTCCTGTATTGGAAGTGGCCAAACACATGAAAAAGAGCGATATTGGCTCGATTCCAGTAGTGGATAACCACCGACTCGTCGGAATGATTACCGACAGAGACATCGTGATCCGCTGCATCGCTTTGGGACTTGATCCGAATAACACGAAAGCTCAGGATTGTATGACGAAAAACCCGGTTACCGTCACCCCCGAGACAGACGCGCATGAAGCGGCCAACCTGATGGCTTCTGAACAAATTAGGCGGTTGCCCGTTGTTGAAAACGGCGATCTAGTGGGAATTTGCGCACTCGGCGATCTTGCGGTGGTGGATATTCACGTCAACGAGGCTGGTGACGCGCTAAGCGAAATCTCTGAACAATCACACCTTCACTAAAAATTTGGGCTGCCCTTAGGGCAGCCCTTTTTTCATGCTTATTGCAGATTATTGGTGACCAGCTAATTGTTGCTCTGCAAGAGCTACTAATTTACGAGTGATATGACCTCCAATTGCGCCAGTATCACGAGTGGTCATCGTACCCCAGTAGCCGTCTTGCGGAGTCTGGATTCCAAGTTCACCTGCAACCTCATATTTCAATTGATCAAGTGCACGACTTGCACTTTTGACTAAAAGCGTGTTGGTTTTTTGTCCTTGCGCCACGCTTACCACCTCCTTCGTGGTAGTAGCTTTCCCTGAACGAAGGAGTATACGCTTGAAACTTTTACCTAGCGTTCCGACAAGGGAACATAAGCACGGCGTTTAATTCCCTCATACTCAGCTCGCGGACGAATCAAGCGATTGTTGCGATATTGCTCGAGTACGTGCGCTGTCCATCCCGAGATCCTGCTGACCGCAAAAATCGGGGTAAACAAATGAATGGGGAATCCCATCATGTAGTACGTCGAAGCAGAGTAAAAGTCAACGTTGGGATTGAGCTGCTTCAATTCCTTGACGACTTTTTCAACCACTTGGGAGATTTCGAAATATGTAGTATCCCCATGACGTTCTCCCATTTCCTTGGACATTTTGCGAAGGTGAGTGGCTCTCGGGTCTTCCGTATGGTAAACGCGATGGCCAAAGCCCATGATCTTGCGCTTGCTTTCGAGTGCGTTACGAATCCAGGTTTCCGCATTTTCGATCGTGCCGATCTCTTTTAGCATCAACATGACCTGTTCATTGGCTCCACCATGAAGTGGTCCTTTCAATGTGCCAACAGCGGAAGTGATCGCAGAATAAATATCGGAAAGTGTACCTGCCGTCACACGAGCTGAGAACGTGGAAGCGTTTAACTCGTGATCAGCATGCAAAATGAGTGCGATTTCAAAAGAACGATTGGTGAAATCATCTGGCTCTTGTCCGGTTAACATATAGATGAAGTTACCCGCAAGGTTTAATGTCGCATGTGGCGCAATGGGTTCCTGACCGTTTTTGAAGCGTTCAATCGCAGCCACCATAGTGGGCAGTTGCGCAACAAGACGTGTCGCTTTACGAACACTTGCTTCGTAAGAATTATCTGCATCTTCCTCATCATATAGACCTGCGACCGACACCAAGGTACGCAGCATTTCCATCGCGTTGCCATTGGCAGGCAATGTTTTCAGCGCTGTCAGCACTTTTGGATTGAGCGCTCGTTCGGCACGAAGCGTCGAATTGAATTCATTTAGCTGTGCTTGGGTTGGCAATTCACCGTTCCAGAGAAGAAAAATAACCTCTTCAAATGTGCAGCCGCCCTTGACCAAATCGTGAATATCGTATCCGCGATAAACCAGTCTTCCCTCTTCACCATCAATAAAGCAAATTTCCGATGTTGCGGCGACAACATCCTCTAGTCCAGCAGAGTATTGTGTTTCTGCCATCCTACTCCCTCCTTGAGTGAAATTTCACATACATTTCAATCCATGTTCATTATACTACTACATTCAAATTCCACAACCTAATT
>JAJZAS010000099.1 GCA_021799325.1 Bacillota bacterium
CCGATGAGGATACCGCCGGACGCTGGCTTTAACCATTCTGGGAGCTTTTTTAGCTTATCGTAAAAGTCTTCAAAGATGAACAACACGCGAATATAGAATACGCCGTATAGTCCTCCTAAGACCCCCAGAATGGCAAATAATAGCAGGATGTAAAAATTACCTGACACGGTATAGTGGGGGAGCGGAAATGACGCGAAATTGCCAAAATACGTTCGCCCGATATCTGCCGAAATGACGGAGGAAATCACGATCGCACTGACATTTGTCAGTTCAAAACTGCCCAAGACGATCTCAAACGCAAATAGGGCGCCGCCAATCGGGGCATTAAACGTTGCTGCGATACCAGCCGCTGCACCGCATGCCACGAGTGTTTTGCGCATCCTTTCGTTGACGCCAAAGAGTTGGCCAAATGTCGATCCCCATGCGGAACCGATCTGAACGATTGGACCCTCGCGACCAACCGAACCACCGGAACCAAGCGTGATGGCGGAGGCGAGCGCTTTGAAGATAACAATGCGAGGACGGATGATGCCTTTATTCTCGGTAATAGCCACCATCACCTCTGGCACTCCATGTCCTTTGGCTTCACGGGCAAAGAAGTAGACAAGGGGTCCTACAATCAATCCACCAATAATGGGGACAAAGAAAGACCGGACACCATGGTAGGAGGCCAACTGGATTTGAGTGTGGTGGAAAAAAAGAAAGGTGAATTCTGTAATCATCCAGCGAAAGACAACGGCTCCATACCCGCCGCCAAGTCCGATGATGACAGCATAAAGAAGAATGGTGATTGGTTCGGACAATACTTTGGTGATCGAACGGTGAACTGACGCAAGCATAATGATAAGGCCTCCAAAACAAATCAAAAGCAAGACCGTAAATAGGGGTTCACGGTCTCCCTTCTATCTGATTGTAATATATAAGGCCAATTTACAATAGTTAAATTCAAAGATTCCATATTACAAAAACGTTACAATGAAGGGTGTGGGGGTGTTGGTGTGCCAATTAGGAAGGGGAGATCCATTCAGCAGAGATCCCAAAGTATGGTTCTCTGCTGAATGGAAGGATGATTAAAGCAGCACGGGTTCCTTGGATGCTGACCAGTTCACCCAGCGTTTAGGCATATGACCTTCCTGGCGGAGGATTTTATTGATCCAAACCCCAGCCTGCGCGCCTTCCCCAATCGCGATCATGGCTTGTTGGGTATGTGCCACGATGTCGCCTACCGCCCACACGCCTGGCACACTAGTTTGCTTGGTGCGGGGATCGACTGTGATATGTCCGTTATCCAGCGTTTCTACACCTAATTTTTTTGCTAATTCAGAATGGACGCTGTACATACCGAGGGCAGAAAATACCTTGTCACTCTCGATGATTGTTCCGTCTTGCAGGATTACTTGTTCCACGCGTTCCCTGTCTTCGCCCACAAATTCCTTTAATGGGCTATGATAGACGGGGATTTCGTATTTTGCTAATTGCTGCATCAGTTCGTCGCTAATGGTGGCGGTAGGGTCTACGTTGACCACCGTGATGTGTTTGGTCCAATTTAAGAGCATCAATGCTTTGCTTGGTGCCGCATTGCCTTTTCCCACCACTACCACGCGTTGGTTGAGCACTTCATAACCATCACAATCCGCGCAGTAGTAAATGCCATAACCTGCCCAGTGATAAACATTGGGCACTTCGGGGTGGCGATCCATAATGCCAGTGGAAATCACCAGTTTTTTTGCGCGCACGATGTCGATTTGATCTTTGGTTCCCTCTTTTAACTCTTTGCGCCGTTGTGCGGTAATGGTGAATAAGCCGTCTTCATTTTTACTTACGTCTGTAGCGACTTTCATCAGAAATTCGACACCGTATTGTTCCGCCTGCTTTTTGCCTTTCTTAAGCAGATCCATTCCTGATACCCCTTCAGGATACCCTAGCATGTTCATGTATCTGGGAGTGTAAAAGGTACGTCCCTTGCTACGGTCGATAACAAGGGTTTTCCAGCCATAACGTCCAGCATGGATTGCGGCCTGCAACCCACCAACGCCTCCGCCTATTATCAGTACATCATATAAGTTGTCCATGTTCATCCCCTGTATCGAATGTCTTTGTCTTGCTGAGTGCAGTATAGCACAAATCAATATACCCATGGGGGTATAAATGAAAAATTCAAGTATTTGTCACAATGATTATCTTATATTAATTATTGCGAATCAAGACGAGAATGGCACCAAGTATTAGCAGGATCAGTGTCGGGATGAGATTATGGATACCGCTGAAAATGATCAACATCAGTGCGGTGATGGTGGCCAACAAGGCGAGTCCGCGACGCCACCATGAGGAGGAAAGAAGTCCACTCCAGTCTGCAGTTTTATGGAAGCTAACAGCAATAAATACGATGGCGTAGGGGATGAGGGCGGTGAGTGAACTGGCTGCGATGGCCTCTGAAAAAAGCGGTAAGAGTGCGACAATTGTGATGATCAGTCCTGTTGCAAACGGCAGTGATCGGTGAAATTCGCCATTGTGATGTTTGATTGCATGTGGGGCTGGAAGCAGTTGATCGCGAATGAGGGACTGGGTGAGCGAAGAGGTGGAAATAATCCATGAAAGCAGCGAACTGATGACGACAGCCACCGCTCCCCAGGCGATCACATGCCCCAGCCATGGCGAATATTCAGTGCCAATTAATACGAGTGGATTAGCACTGCTGGCCATGAGGTGGGTGGGGAGTGCCAATACGGCAGCGAAAGCAACGAGGATGTAAAGCACTCCCACCAACGTGGATCCGATCAACATGCCACGGCCTAGTGCCAACTTATTTTTATAAGAACCGCTCGGTACTGCCACCGCCTCCCAACCTGAATAAGTCCAAAACGCGTAGAAGGTGGCAAGCCATACAGGACTGCCAAAATGCGGATGAAGCATTTGCGCCAAATGTAGGCTTTCTTTACCGTGAGGCAATGCCACTGCGTGCGAGATCCCGTGCCACAGCCCCAGAGTGATGCTTAGCACTAGCAACAATAACGTGAAAATTGTGAGTACCCGCTGCACCATCATGCCCACATGGATGCCCTGCGCCGTAATGATGACAAGGATGGCTACGATGGCGACGCCAATCAGGGTTCCAAATGGCAAACCCATCTGAAAAAACATGTGAACCAGCGCCGTCAAGAGTGCCGATGCAGCTCCTAGTGCGGAAAGCCAGAATGACCACGCGACAAATAACCCTAGACGTTTGCTGACATGATCGCGCAAAAATACATAGGGTCCGCCTGATTCTGCTAAAATACCTGTCAGATCGCTGAATGAAAGTGCCATTGGAAAGCTGAGCACCACAATAAAAACCCATGCCCAAACGGCTTCTGATTGTGCTGTTTTTACAGTGAGGGCGAGAATGGTGAAAATCCCCGCTCCCACCATACTACTGACGGTAAGTGACACCGCGTCTATGATGCCGAGTCTGCGAATTGAACTGGACCTGCTCTTTTTCATAGGGAAGATTCTAGCTGAATTGATCATTAAAAAGCAAGCTTCATAGTACGTGATGGTTGATATCGTTCATTTTAGAAAAACTTCTTGGCGCTTGCTTCTTCGCGCAAAATTTGAACCACTTCCCGAAACCGTTCAGAGTGGACGACCTCGCGTTCACGAAGAAAAATCAGCCCATCCTGCAGATCCTTATCATCTGTCATGTCAATCAGTTTTTGATAGACCGAGCGGGCTTTTTCTTCAGCGGCGATATCTTCATATAAATTGGCAATGGGGTCGCCTTTGGATGCGATGTACATCACACTAAAAGGGACTCCATTGCCATCGACATAGAAGGGGTCATGACCGTGATCGGCGTAGTGTCCGCCGAGTCCGTGCGCCCTCATCTCTTCCGGGGTTGCTCCTTTGACAAGCTTATGGACCATCGTGGCGATGATCTCTAAATGAGCCAACTCTTCAGTCGCGATGTCAGTGAGCAAGGCAATCGCCTTGCGGTTTTTCATCCCATATCGCTGATTCATGTATCTGAGCGATGCGGCAAGTTCCCCATCCGGTCCGCCATATTGTGTGATCAGATACTTAGCCATGCCCACGTCTTTTTGGCTGACACGAACCGGATACTCCAAGCGTTTCTCATAGATCCACAATTCAATCTCCCCCTGCTTAGGCACATGCCTACAGCCTATGCCGTGTGTCGCAGAAGGTGATTGAATTAGATGGGGTTGCCTTTATATCGCCTGATAGGCGCAGGCAGGGTCCTCAGCGAGCGGATTGCCACTGTGGGCAAACGCACGCGCTCTGGATCCTCCACAAATATCTTGATAATCGCAGGAACCGCAGCGGCCACTGAATTCCGCATTGCGAATCTGGTTCAAAACGGGTTCTGTCCGGTAAATGGAAGCGATACTTTGTTCCCTTACTGAGCCAAGTGAAAGCGGCAAAAATCCTGCCGGATATACGGTGCCATCATAAGAAACAAATACAATACCTTTTCCATCTCTGGTTTGACTGGTTTGCGCTTTGGGGGCTCCCTCTGCTTTACCGAGTCTTTTCACAAGATCTGTAGAAAGTTCGTGATAAAGATTTCCCAGGTGATAATGGGCGGCTACGCGCTCTGGTTCAATCTGCCTGTTTAGTTCGTCCCGTTCACGCCATTTGATAATCCTTCTGAAAAATGGGCCTTCCACGGTTCGAACCACAAGGTCGTAAGCGGACGCGTCATAAAGAAAATGGGCCACATCCTCACATTCGGCAGGACTGAGTTCTTTACTGTTCTGACCGCGACCGACATGGACAAGGAAAAAGACCTCCCAAGTTTCGACGCCAATTTGTTTCAGGATTTCTGCGATGGCAGCAAGTTCATGCGCGTTATCTCGCATGACAGCAGTATTCACCTGCACATGAAATCCAAGCGCCACCAATTGCCTTAGGGCGTCAAGCGTTTGTTCAAAATGTCCGGGTATGCCCCTGATTTGTTCGTGAGTGGCAGCGACCGCTCCATCCAGGCTGATGGATACCATGCGGACACCGAGTTCTTTCATTTGCTGCATTCGTTCAAGTGTCAAATTGGGAGTGACACTTGGGGACATGGCGACTGGTATTTCAAGGCTTCTCGCATAGCTGACGAGTTCCATCGCATCTTTTCTCATCAGGACATCGCCACCTGTGAGAATGAGAACAGGATAGGGTTTCCCAAATTCCGTGAGCGATTTGATGAATTTTTTGCCCTCTTCATGTGACAGTTCACCTGGTAAAGGTTCAGCCATCGCTTCTGCCCGACAATGTGCACAACTGAGTAAACATGCTCTTGTCGTTTCCCAAAATGCAAGGATTGGCCGTTCATTATAATTGAGGTTTCGCATGGATTACGCTTCACTTCTTTATGATTATTTTTGTTTCTGCTGTTACTTCAATTAAGTTAATCAGGTACAATGTGAAGAAGAAAGCGTTGAGCGGACTAGTGAAATAGTCTTTATGGACTACTGATGCTGAGAATTGGCGAATTGATAGGGTTTGGAAGGATGCGGTATCATTTGGAAAATGACATTTTATTAAAAAAAGCTGCAGAAATTTTACCAAGTGATTCAGCGATTACCTTTGTTGATGAGAGTGGAGTGATTACGTATTATCGAGGATCTGCCCGATTGCCTTTTTTATTTCAGATCGGGATGAATGTGTACGATCACCGATTGGCAGGATCGATCACGGCGCAAACATGGCACGATAGGACCTGGAAAGTGCAGAGTGGCAATCAGGAACTGATGGGTTTTCCCTATACGATCATCGCGTTCCCTGTTTATGACGTCGAATCCCGCTACATTGGCGTTTTATCCATTGCGTTCCCGATTGACTACAGCCAGGAAATTGATCGGCTACAAAAGGACAATGAGATTATGCAGTGGCTGTTTCGCTTGTCCGATGTCCTGCTATTTCTTGATAATCCATCTGAATTATGGCCACAGTTCCGGGATTTATTCATGCAATTGATGCATGTGATCGGCGGATGCTATTTGAGTTTTGAGGACGGGAAGCTACTGTCGTCGATGTGTTTTGGCCGGGTGCCCATTCCCACCAGTGATGTCGTAATGATCCAAAACGATGCCAAAAATTATTTTATACTGCATCATCAGCAGGATCTTCCGCTTACCATTGAATTTGAACAGCAAATTTTTTCACTCGAGCGTTATAACTTGCAACCTG
>JAJZAS010000100.1 GCA_021799325.1 Bacillota bacterium
TCCCATGACCTACATAGTCACGAACAATCGACATTCCTTGCTCTTCGACATAAACTTGGACCGCATGAGAGATGTCTGATAAGCGGTTCCCGGATTTCGCCATTTTAATTCCTTCATACAATGAGGCTTGGGTCACATCCAAAAGCCGTTTGGCTTCTGCGGATATGGTTCCCACTGCAAACGTGTTAGCGGAATCGCCATGATAACCCTTGTAATACGCACCAATATCTACAGAAATGATATCCCCATCATTCAATTTCCTCGAGCCTGGAATTCCATGCACCAATTCTTCATTGACCGATGCACAGATCGATGCGGGAAACCCTTGATATCCCTTAAAAGACGGTGTGGCTCCTGCTTGGAGAATGATTTTCTCCACCTCAGCATCAAGTTCCCTGGTTGTGATTCCCGGTTCAATAATTTTTCGAACCGCGTCATGTGCCATTGCCACAATTCTGCCCGCTTCACGCATGATTTCCAGTTCGTGTTTTGACTTGGTAGTAATCACTCTGCTTGCCTCCGAAGCGCTTGGCGAATATCCTCATAGACTTCGCCGATCGGATTCTCTCCCTTGATTCTTGTCAGTAGTCCACGATCTTCATAATACTTCGCAAGTTCCCCTGTTCTTCCAAGGTTTTCGCGTAAACGGACACTGACTGCCTCCGGTCGATCATCTTCGCGCTGTATTAGTGGGCTTCCACACCTGTCACATTCGTCTTGCGTATTAGGCGGATTAAGTGTGACATGATAGGAGGCTCCACATTTAGAACATACCCTACGACCAGTCAGCCGATGGTGTAGTTCTTCTTCCGAGACCTCTAAGTATAACACATTGGTAAGCGGAAGTCTTTCCTCTTCCAACATCTTATCAAGCGCCTCGGCTTGTGCAATCGTTCTTGGAAAACCATCTAGCAAAAACCCTTGAGCCGCATCCGGTTGGAGCAACCGTTCCCGAACAATTTTGATCGTAAGTTCATCGGGCACCAACAGTCCTTGATCAAGGTAGCTCTTAACTTCCTCGCCAAGCAAGGTCTTCTCTTTAATCGCGGCACGGAAAATATCTCCCGTTGCAATATGCGGTATATGAAACTCGTCCATGATGCTTACCGCTTGCGTTCCTTTACCTGCGCCAGGCAGACCTAAGAATATTACCTGCATCTGGATCCCCCTCTTCTCCACTCATCTCACTAGCGAATAAACCCTTTGTAACTCCGCTGCAACATCTGCCCCTTCAATTGCTTAACGGTGTCGAGCAAGACGCTGACGACAATCAGCAAAGAAGTTCCAGCAAAGTAGTACACGATGCCGCTAAGACCAGTTACTGATGCAACAATCGTAGGTACTACCGATATGACAGCGAGAAACAATCCGCCGATCAGAGAAAGTCGATTGATCAGTCGCACCAAATAATTTTCCGTGTCTTTCCCTGGTCTAATCCCCACAATGTAACCAGAACTCTTTTGCATGTTCTCTGCCAACTGCTGTGGGTTGATCTGAATAAATGCATAGAAAAAGGTGAATGCGATAATCAATACCGCTTCAATCCCTACAAACCAGTGCGAGGTGGGCGTAAACACGTTGATAATCCAATCCGCCACTTTATTGCCACGAAAGAACTGCGCAATGATGGTCGGGAAAAACAGCACTGATGTCGCAAAAATAATTGGTATCACACCAGCGGCATTGACCTTTAACGGAATGTGTGTGGTTTGTCCTCCATACACTTTCATGCCAATCTGTTGGCGGGTGTATTGAACGGGAATCCGACGCACAGCCTGTTGCACAAACACAATAAATGTAGTGATGAGTAATAGCCCGACAAGTAACAATACCACTTTAATGATGTTCAAAAACAGTTGATCTGGGTGCGCATAAAACCAGTTGCTATAGATCTGCGGAATGATGACTTCCACACGGGACAGAATACTGAGAAAGATGATCACGGAGATCCCGTTACCGACACCCTTATCCGTGATTTGTTCACCCATCCACATCAATAGTGTGGTACCTGCAGTCATCGTGATGGCAATGACTGCATAAGTCCATAGACTGGGATCAGTGATAAACCCCGACCCGATCTGGCGACTGAAAGAAAACGTCAAGGCTACCGATTGGATAAGCCCTAAAGCAACCGTCAGATAGCGCGTCCACTGATTCAGCTTCACACGCCCGGTCTCGCCCTCTTTCGACCAGTCCTCCCACTGTTTGATGACCCCCATTTGCAACAATTGCACCACAATGGAGGCCGTCACATAAGGGTAGATGCTCATGGAGAAAATGGAGAAGTTATATAGTGCCCCACCAGAAAAAGTGTTCAATATGCCAATAAGTGGACTTTTACCTGCCATCGATTGCAACAGTTGAGCATTCACTCCCGGTACGGGGATGACTGCGCCGATGCGGTAAATAGCAAGAAAAAGCAGCGTAAAGAGCACTCTTTTACGTAGGTCTTTGGCTTTCCAAAGCTTCCCCAACGAATACATCATCTCAGATCACCTCGGCAGTGCCGCCAGCAGCCACGATTTTTTCCTTTGCTGATCCAGAAAAAGCGTGGGCTTTCACGTTAAGCGCTACCGAAAGATCCCCATTCCCCAAAATTTTGACTCCGTCTTTAACCTGCTTGACAATCCCAAGTTCACTAAGTAGATCGGGTGTCACTTCAGTTCCTGGAGCCAATGTGTCAAGCTGTGCCAGATTGACGATGCTCCATTCTTTCCTAAACGGGTAGTTGGAGAATCCTCTTTTTGGCAATCGACGGAAAAGTGGAGTTTGGCCACCTTCAAATCCAGGCCTTACGCCACCGCCAGAACGCGCCCACTGTCCTTTATGACCGCGTCCGGAAGTCTTGCCTAGTCCTGAGCCAATGCCGCGACCAAGGCGTTTCCTGCTCGTGCGCGAACCAAGTGCCGGCCGCAACTCGTCCAGTTTCATTATAAAATCCCTCCAGCTCGCATTACTCCTCGACTTCGATACAAGTGACGAGGTGACTGATTTTACCTACCATACCGCGAATGCTCGGAGTATCAATATGCACCACTTTTTGATGCATTTTGTGAAGTCCCAGCGCGCGAACGGTGGCTCGTTGCTTCTCATTTCGCCCGATTGGGCTGCGAACCAACGTGATTTCCAGTTGCTTCACCATCATGCCCTCCTAGCGTTGCAAATCTTCAAGCGGAATTCCACGAAGCGCTGCTACGTCTTCTGGACGTTTCAGCAACTTCAGGCCTTCAATGGTAGCTTGCACCATGTTGATGGCATTGGAAGAACCTAAAGATTTCGTCACGATATCTTTTACCCCTGCAAGTTCAAGCACTGCACGCGCCGGACCACCGGCAATAACACCAGTACCTTCTCTAGCGGGACGAATCAATACTTTTCCCGCGCCAAAGTGACCAGTGATTTCATGAGGAACGGTTGTGCCATGCATGGGAACCCGAATCAGGTTTTTCTTTGCATCAGCTACGCCTTTGCGCACAGCTTCCTGCACTTCTGATGCTTTCCCAAGTCCAGCACCGACATGTCCCTGCTCATCTCCGACAACCACCAGTGCGCTAAAGCTGAAACGACGACCGCCTTTTACCACTTTCGCTACGCGATTGATCGATACCACACGTTCCGATAGCTCCAAATTCGATGGATCAATAAGCACGAACGTAATCCCTCCTTCTCGCCTGATTAAAATTCAAGCCCTGCTTCGCGAGCTGCATCAGCCAATACTTGAATTCGACCATGGTACAAATATCCGCCGCGATCAAACACTACCGCGCTAATTCCTTTTTCCTTTGCACGTTCAGCCACTAGTTTGCCAATCGCTTGCGCCGCCTCCATTGTATTGCCGTGCGGAATCTGTTCACGTACGGATTTCTCCACAGTGGACGCGGACACAATCGTGCGCCCCGCAACATCATCAATCACTTGCGCGTAGATGTGCTGTTCCGAACGAAATACATTTAGGCGCGGCCTCTCCTGGGTACCAGACAGACGACGACGGATCCTGAAGTGACGACGCTTGCGTACAGCATCTTTATCCGGTTTCGTAATCACAGTTCCACGCTCCTACCTACTTCTTGCCGGTCTTACCGACTTTTTGGCGAACTCTTTCATTCTCATACCGTACACCTTTGCCTTTGTAAGGTTCAGGTTTACGAATATCCCTAATCTTTGCAGCAAAGATGCCGACTTTTTCCTTGTCGATGCCTTTTACAATCAGACGATTGTTGGCGGGCACTTCAAGTTCAATTCCTTCTGAAGGGATGATTTCAACCGGGTGGGAAAACCCAAGCGACATCGTCACCTTATCTCCATTTTTTGCTGCGCGATAACCTACGCCGACAAGCTCAAGCACCTTTTGATAGCCGTTTGAAACACCCTCGACCATATTCGCCACCACACTGCGAGTGGTACCGTGCAAACTGCGATGCGTTTTTGATTCTGACGGCCTTTCAACTACGACTTGATCACTTTCAACGCGCACGATCATGTCCTGATGCAATTCGCGGGTAAGCGTTCCTTTCGGTCCTTTCACCGTCATCACGCGGCCATCAAGTTTGACCTCTACCCCTTGCGGAATGGAAACTGGTTTTTTGCCAATACGGGACACAATCTACACCTCCTGACCTGCTAGTTCATTACATTACCAGACGTAGCAGAGTACCTCGCCGCCAACCTGGCTTTGCCTTGCCTTGCGATCTGTCATAATGCCCTTTGAAGTAGAAACGATAGCAATACCGAGACCACCGAGAACACGCGGCAGTTCTTCCGCCTTCGCATAAATACGAAGACCAGGTTTACTGATACGCTTCAGACCTGTGATGACTCTTTCATTGTTGGGACCGTATTTCAGATAGACGCGAATTGTACCTTGTTTGTTGTCAGGTATAAACTCCGCATCCCGCAAATACCCCTCGTCTTTGAGAATCTGTGCAATCGCAAATTTAATTCTTGATCCTGGAATATCCACTTTTTCATGTCCGACCATGTTGCCGTTACGAATCCTCGTCAACATATCGGCAATCGGATCTGTCATCACCATTCAGGAAACCCTCCTTTCAAAAACCCTACCAACTGGCCTTTGTTACGCCGGGCAATTGGCCTTGATGCGCCAGTTCGCGGAAGCAAATCCGGCAAATTCCGTACTTGCGTAGCACTGAGTGCGGACGACCACATCGTTTACAGCGCGTATAGGCCCGAGTGCTGAATTTCGCGGGGCGTTGCGCTTTGATGATCATGGATTTTTTGGCCACAACGTAACCTCCTGTCCCTTAAGATTGACGGAATGGCATACCAAGCTCAGTGAGCAGAGCACGCGCTTCTTCGTCTGTATTTGCGGTGGTTACGACGACGACGTCCATGCCGCGAATTTTATCGATTTTATCGTATTCCACTTCAGGGAAAATCAGTTGTTCCCGAAGACCCAATGTATAATTGCCGCGTCCATCAAACGACTTAGGAGATACACCGCGAAAGTCGCGAACACGAGGCAACGCCACGTTAAAGAGTTTGTCGAGGAAGTGATACATCCGCTCACCGCGAAGTGTCACCTTTACCCCAATCTTTTGCCCTGCGCGAAGTTTGAATCCAGCAATAGATTTCTTAGCTTTGGTGACCACAGGTTTTTGACCGGAGATCAGCGTCAAGTCCGACACAGCAAAATCAATGATCTTCTCGTTTTGAGCGGCTTCCCCAACACCCATGTTGATGACAACCTTTTCTAAACGAGGAACTTGCATGACGCTTTTGTATTCAAATTGTTTCATCAACGCTGACACTACTTTGTCATTGTACATATCACGAAGTCTAGCCATATTCTCACCTCAATCCTGACCTGGTTACTTGTCAAGCACTTCGCCAGATTTTTTTGCGAAACGAACTTTCGTCCCGTCTTGAAGTACTTTGTATCCAACCCTCGTCGGCTGACCGGTTTTTGGATCGACGATCATCACGTTGGACGCGTGAATAGGAGCTTCTCGCTCAATAATTCCGCCATCCGGATACTTAAAGCTCGGTTTAGTATGACGTTTGATCATGCCAACGCCTTCGATTACCACGCGATTTTTTTTCGGCAACACGGCAATGATCTTGCCTTTTTTGCCTTTTTCCTTACCGGCGATCACGATCACTTCGTCACCGGTCTTGGTTTTCATTTTT
>JAJZAS010000101.1 GCA_021799325.1 Bacillota bacterium
GGTTCCGGTACCAAATAAGCGACCACGCGCTCTCCGTAAAGTTCATCTGGAAGGCCGATCACTGCCACCGACTTAACCTCATCATGCTGGCTGATCACATCTTCCACTTCACGCGGGCTGATTTTTTGCCCTGCGCGGTTGATCATTTCCTTTTTTCGCCCTGTGATAAACACATAGCCTTCTTCATCGACATAGCCCAGATCGCCGGTGTGAAACCAGCCATCTTGAAAGCTATCCTTGCCCTCGTCTCCGTATGCATAATGCTTGATCACACTATCACCTTGAATGGCGATTTCCCCTGTCTCTCCCACACTTGTCTGCGAACCATCATCTGCCACAATTTTCAAGTTCACGCCGGCTGGTAACCCAACTGACCCCGCCTTGCGTTTGCCAGGCGGCAACGGATTGACGCAAACCTGGCTGGCTGCCTCCGTTATGCCATAGGATTCGATAATCGGTACACCAAAACGGGATTCAAAGCGTTTGCCAGTCAACATAGGGAGTGGTGCGGAAGCGGACCTAACAAAGCGCAGCGAAGCAGGTACTTCAGGCGTATTTTCTCCTTTGATCAGAATGCCAATCACTGTTGGCACTGCCGACACCCAGGTGACTTGTTGCTGGTTTACCGTATTCCAGAAGCGAGAGGCGCTGAATTTTTCCTCAACGACCAATTTGCCACCCGAGATAATGGTGGATAAGAGTGCCACTACTTGCGCATTGATGTGAAAAAGCGGCAAAAAGCAATAACTGATATCGTGCTCGCCAAGAAGATGCGTCTTGATCACTTGGTGAACGGTAGCAAGCACTTGCTGATGAGATAATTTCACGCCTTTAGGAAGCCCTGTGGTCCCCGAGGTAAAAAGCAGAATGGCAGTTTCTTCTTCACTCGGCTCCTGTTCAGCCGTGATCTCATGAACCGCATTCCCTACCGTACTCACTAAAAGCTCACTGGCACCAGTTATCTTAGCTGGTATCGTCACAATAAAGCGCAATGTACTTAATTGCTCGCTATCCATCCGATCTACAATTTCTTTGCTGACAAAAGCCCCCGTCACTTGTGCACGGGAACCCACCTTCATCAGTTCAGGCTTTGGCATAAAAGGGTTGACAGGCACCACGGTAGCGCCAAATTGAATGAGTGCTAGATAAATCGCAATAAAAATATAGGAATTTTCCTTGGCCAAAAGAATTTTATCGCCAGGTCTCACGCCTTGCTCAGTTAACAAACGCTTAATGCCCAGCACGTCACTATGCAGATTTTGAATTCCCGTCCACTTCTCATCGTAAAAAACGACTTTCTCTTCGCTGCCAGTCAAACGGGCTTCGATTTTTCGGCTTAGTTCGGACATGTTGATCGCCTTCCACTATAGATTCAGTTTCATCCTTATTAATTTGCCAGTAACATCTTAAAATCGCCTTAAAGCTATGCTAATTAGCGTAGGTACTTATTAAGATGTTTTTAAATATAGCAAGTTATGATGGAGCCATTACCAAAGGAGGTTTGCTTCATCCATGAAAGAACACTTATATGAAATTGACTTGATGCGAGCCTTTATTATCCTTGGCGTCGTATGTGTACACAACTTTTCCTTTTATAATACGTTTAATCCCGACATGAGTACAGCCAATGTGCTGCTTGAAGCAGGATTAACCGCCTTGCACTTCACCCGGGAATCATTCATGTTCATCACTGGACTAGTCTTGTTTATCACTTATTACCGGAAGCCATTTAAGGCCACCACGTTTTGGAAGAAACGCTTCCTGTTGATTGCCATCCCCTATATTTTTTTCACCATTGCCTACATTCTGTTTTCAGGAACGTATTTGCATCATTTTTCGTGGTCAGCGCCACACCTGTTCCTGGTTATTGGCAAAGCGCTTTTGACAGGCAATCAGTTCTTCCTCTATTATTTGCTGATTTCCATGCAACTGTACGTGGTCTTCCCGCTGTTCATCATTTTAATGAAAAAATTAGAGAAATGGCACATCTGGATATTTATTGGCAGCTTTTTCCTTGAACTATTCTTGATGTGGCTAAACAGCGCCTATCTGCAAAACCTGAACATCTCTCATCTGCCAGTCGTATTAAAGTGGCTCATCCTTTATCGAGATCGCAATCTCTTGACCTACCAGTTCTGGTTTATCGCCGGAGCCGTGTTTGCCATCTACTACAATCCAGTGAAGAAATATCTCCTGTCCCATACGCGTATGATCGTCGCCACATTTCTCGCCATGCTGATCGCACTTTGGATTCATTTCGCGATGGGAAGATATCTGCTGCATCAGGATTACTCCATGTCGGATCTTGTTTTGCAGCCATTTATGATTCCCTATAGCCTGGCCACCACCGCAGTGCTATGGAGAGCAGGTGTTTGGTGGGCAGACAATCGGCACAAAGCAACTCTTCGCTGGTTCAGCGGCTTTGTAAAAATGGTAGCTGCTGCATCCTTCGGTGTGTTCCTGGTACACCCCTTTGCGCTTCACTACGTGGAGGTGTTCGTATACAGCGTTCATCCCCATACGACCTTGCGCATGTTTTTACTTCCGCTTTCTATCATCTTTGTCTACGGGGTATCCATTATGGTGTCCAACTACCTTGGGAAAATACCGCTTGTCAGCTACATCGTCGGGCAAAAGTCTAAGTTGCCGAGTCTTCGTTCTGATTTATCCAGAAGCGCTTAATCAGGCTTTGATTAACTTTTAGGAGGTTAGATCTCATGCAAATCAATCAGTCTTTGTATGCTGATGAAAATTTGCTGGCCCGCCTAGATCGGACACCGATCACTCGGACTACCGTTGGCATTATTGCCTTGCTTTCGATTGTCTGGTTGGCGGAGGCTTTTGACATTGGCATTGTTGGCCCTGTCCTCACCGTACTAAAAAGCAGTTGGCACCTCACGCAAAACGACATGGGACTTCTTGGTATCGCATCGACAATAGGTGTTGTTGTGGGAATGATCCCGGCAGGGATTCTTGCCGACCGGTTTGGCAGGAGAAATGTGGTGCTGTATGGCATCCTCATTTTTTCCGTTATCACCATGGCAGGAGCCCTGACCCATTCCGTCTGGCAACTTATTCTCGTCCGCCTTTTGGCAGGACTTGGCGAAGGTGCCGTGCTTCCCATGCCTTATCTGTTCCTGTCTGAATTTGTTCACAGCAAACGACGCGCTGTCAGTATCGGCTATTCGAACGGCATACTGACTGCCGCCTACCTAATTCCCAATTTGGCATCCTTGTGGGCGCTCAGCACTTTTTCGACAGACATCGCTTGGAGAGTGCCATTCTATCTTGGCGGCATTCCACTCATCCTGCTTATTCCGCTAGCCATTTGGCTTCCTGAATCACCGCGTTACCTTTTGAAAAAAGGCAGAAGAGACCAAGTGCAACGTTTGGTAGAAAGACTCGAAGATCAAGCTGGTCTGCCTCACGATAAGGAGCTCATCAATCACCGGGCGCTTGTCGTCATTCAAAAAGGCGCCAATACGTTACCCACGACAAAAGTATTATTAAAAAGTCCCTATATTCAGCGCGGTGTCATCGTAGCCGCACAGCTCACCGCAGCACTTGTTCTCTTTTATATCCTATTGGTATTTGGCCCAACACTGCTAATTTCAAGAGGGTTTGGCTCAGGTAGCGCGATTCTCTTTACCGGACTCATGATGGGAATGGCAGGTATCGGTTCGATCGTTCAAGGCTATCTAGCTGATCGGTTTGGACGCAAGCGCTTGCTTACTATTTACTTCCTTCTCGCTGCGATCGGAGCTGGCATGTTTGGCTTGTTCCAGTCTCCGATACTCGTAGTCATCGCAGGATTTCTCACCTCGTTCTTCGGACTTGGCGTCTTCCCTGTCTCCAAATTGACGGTGGCGGAGCAATATCCTACGAGACTTCGAGGACAAGGGGTGTATTTCAATGAAATGACCGCTCGCGTCCTTAGCGGGATTGTGACCATCTACTTTATTCCATGGTTTTTGAACCTGTGGGGCAATCAAGTCATTTTTGAAGGCATCGCTATTGCGATCCTCGTGCTGGCGCTTCCATTTGTCATCTTTGGCCGTGAAACAGCCAACATCAGCGTGGAAGAAGCCGGAACAGACCTGTCTTTCTCAGAAATCGACTCGGCAATGACCGATACAGTGGGGAACAAGGTCACAACGTAATCATTGTTATCGCCACTTTAACAGCGCACCCTCAGACTTGAGTGTGCGCTGTTTTTTGTTATGTGGTATGTTCATCATGAGGTGAATTGAGTTGCGCATCTTGATTGTGGAAGATGAAGTCAAATTGGCTGAAGCGCTGGTTAGACTCGTGGCTGAAGACCAGATTCAGGCAGATGCTGTATATGAAGGTGAAGAAGGACTGCATCTGGCAATGTCCGTCCCTTACGATGCGATTGTTTTGGATCGCATGCTGCCAGGAATTGATGGCCTTGATATCGTAAGAAACCTAAGGCAACAGGGGATCACCACGCCTATTTTATTACTGACAGCGAGGGATTCCGTCTCGGATCGCGTCGATGGCCTCAATGCAGGCGCTGACGATTATTTGGTCAAACCGTTTGCCACAGAAGAACTGCTTGCCCGTATCCACGCGCTCACCCGTAGACCCACTGAATTTGTCACTGACCATCACCTTGAATTTGAAGGACTCCACCTTGACGTGTTGACGCGAACGATTGAATATGGCGAACAAGAACCTGTCGTCATCTCCCCAAAAGAGACGCAAATCCTGGAGATGTTGATTCGCCATTCCGGACAGGTTCTCACCAGACAGCAGTTGATTGATCATGTCTGGGGCTACGAAACAGATGTCCTGGAGGGCGTCCTCGACACCTACGTTCATCACTTGAGAAGGCGCTTAAATAGTGTGAATGGTCCATCCATTCAAACCGTTCGCGGAGTCGGCTACACGCTGAAAAAACCTGAATGACTCTTACTTTGGCTGTTCAAAGGATGAAACCCACTTGAAACAAGTCACCAAAAATGACACGTTTAGCGCCATGCGCATCAAGCTATTTTTAATCATCATCGGGGCGTTGTTTACCATCTGGCTGATCCTTCTTGGACTTGTCTATAGCCTCATGGCAAACGAACTGTTTGAGTTGCTCGATAACGGGTTGCAAACCTATGCCACGCATACTATTCACTCCCACATGAACAATAAAGCGGATAACACATCAAGCATCGACCACGCCTCATCCTCTGATGCGAAGTACAATTATAGTCTTTGGCAACGGGTGCCAGGCAACACCATCACATACAGTGTATTTGTTGACGGCAATCCATTTGTAAGCCCTATGTCCATTTATAAAGTGGCACAAAATCACCCTGACGGGGTTTTTAAGACCATCAATATACAGGGCATCCCGTACCGAGCCTTTTTTGCCGTCATCCACTTCAAACGGGGAGACTTTATAATCCGTGTGACCACTTCCGCAGCCCGAACAGACTCAACACTTTCTAACCTGCTATGGACGCTTGGGATTGTTGGGTTTATCGCGCTTGGCATCACCATTGTGATTGGGCTATGGCTATCCTCACGAATCCTCAGTCCCTCTATTCGCGCATGGAAAAGGCAACAGCAATTTGTAGCCGATGCTTCACATGAACTTCGCACGCCACTTGCCATCATCAAGACCAATTTGGAAGTGCTGTTGCGCCACCCTGAACATACGATTGAAAGTGAACTGCACTGGCTTGGCAACGCCTATTCGGAAGTGCTGAGTACCACTACACTCATCGAAGACCTATTGACTCTAGCCCGTGCAGATTCGATGGAAATACTAATAGAGCGTGAGGAAATAGACCTCTCCGCGCTCGTTCACGAAGTAGCGGATACCGTTCAACCGCTCGCCGAAGAACAAGAAAAAGAATTAAAATGGGAAACTCCCGAATTCCCGTGCAAGACAATCGGGGACATCAAGCGATTGCGACAACTGCTACTAATCCTTCTTGATAATGCGCTAAAATATACCAATACCGGCGCCACCATCTCTGTTACGCTCGGGTGTGATACCAATTTTACACAAATCGCAGTGAAAGACACCGGGATTGGTATCCCGGCTAACCAACTGTCCAAAATATTTGATCGA
>JAJZAS010000102.1 GCA_021799325.1 Bacillota bacterium
GAAAGCTCGTCCCTGCGCTTTGGCACTTCAATTCTAGAACTGAGATCACCTGGGGTAATGGAGCGAGCCGTCGCAATGAGCTCCCGAATAGGTTGCAAAGAATAACGAGCTAGAAAGTAACTCGCCACCGCCGCAATCGCGAGCCCTCCGAGCGAACCAGTAAGTAGTAGATAAAAAACAAACGCGATACTGCGATCAAGCAACTCCACATTTTCCAGCCATTGCAGCGTCACCACGGAATGTCGCAAGCGCACACTTGCGCTCGCCAAAAGCACCCGTTGCTCATGCTGTTTATAGAGGAACACACTGTTTCCCAGCTGTACCTTTTGCCCTTGCCCTTGCGGCAACCATTTGGGGAGAAAATTGACGGAAGTCAATGTCAACACTTGCTGGTTAGCCCCAAGCAACCTGACCATTTGCTTGGGGTCAGGCACGGCCCGGTTAACCGTGGCCACTGCGGCTGACAGACTATCGCCCTGAATTTTCCGCTCCATATCATAGAGACGGCTGAGTAACACCTGTTTTTCATTTTGAATATTGACATTTTCAAATTCGAGATAGACAAAGGCGTTGAACATTGCAAAAATAACCGCAACAACCAGTGTGGAAAGGGCGACAAAGCGCCAGGTGATCGTCAGTTTCATGATTGTCTGAGCACATAGCCAACGCCGCGGATCGTGTGAATAAGCGACTCGCCAAACGGCTCGTCCACCTTCATCCGCAAGTACCTGATGTAGACATCCACTACGTTGGTTTCCCCCTCAAAGTGATAACCCCACACCTGTCTCAAAATCGCGTCTCTTGTTAGCACCTTGTCCGCGTTTTTCATGAGATAGTGAAGTAGATCAAATTCCCTTGTCGTCAGTTCTAGCGGCACGTCTTTGCGAAGTACCCTTCGTTCATCCGGTATCAGTTCCAAGTCGGCGTATTTCAGGCGTATATGATTGCCGTTTCTTCGCAGCGCCGCTCGCACACGCGCCAGCAACTCCTCCGTCTCAAACGGCTTGGTGATATAATCATCCGCCCCCGCATCGAGTCCCGCCACCTTATCTCCCACACGGTCCCTGGCCGTCAGGATAATGATAGGAGTGGATTTGACCTTGCGCAGGTGTTTGCATACGTCGAGCCCGCTCATCCCGGGTAACATCAAATCCAGCAGCACCAGATCAAAATCATTTTCCAGCGCCAATTCCATTCCACGGTCGCCGCTGTAAACGACTGTTACCTGATACCCCTCGTGACGGAGTTCGAGCTCGATAATGCGGGCAATCTTCCGTTCATCCTCCACCACCAGAACTGCCTTCTCATTCCCCGCTTCCACGCCTTTTCGCCCCCTAGCGCTCCAACACCTGAATGGTTACCAGGCATTTGCCTACGAGTTCCTGGCCACGAAAAAGCTCCACGTCGACTTTACCGACTTTACGGCCAAAATCCACCACGCGAGCCTTGGCTTCCAAGCGCTGTTCGATTTGCACTGGTTTCAAAAAATAAAGGGTGGCGTTTTCCAACATCATGTTAGCATCGCGAATCTTCCGCAGCGCCTGAATGGCCGCTTCGGATACCAGCGTCATAAACGCCCCAGCAGATAGTCCTCCATGATTCGTCGTCATTTGCGGTGTCACTTCACCTGCCACCACGACAGTCTTGTCCTCAGATTCCACAGAAAAACGCGACAGCACGATATCCTCAATCGTATCTGCAAGTTGAGGCTGTTTTTGATTGTATTGCAGCGCCTTGATCACGTCCTGTCGGCTAATGACGCCAACGAGCCGCTTAAATTCGACCACAGGCAACAGTTCGAGCCCTTCCCACACCATCATGTGTGCAGCAGAGGCAACAGAGGTTTTAGAATTCACTGAAATAGGCTGCTTCGTCATCAGTCGTTCAATGCTTTCATCAAACCCTTGCCCGTACACGTCTTTCGCCGTAATGACACCGACGAGTTTTCCATCCTCCTGCAGCACCGGAAAACGGGAATGCCCTGTCTCATCGACCAGTTCACGGTAATCCCTCACCACTTGGTGCGTGTACAGCACGCTTGGCGGTTGAGGACTAAGCAGATCTTCCACTAGCAAAATGTCTTTTTTAATGAGTCTGTCATAAATAGCACGGTTAATGAGTGACGCTACAGAAAACGTATCATAAGCAGAGGAGATGATGGGAAGTTCCAGGCGATCCGCCAGTTCAATCACATCCGGCGTAGTAGAGAAACCCCCAGTCACCAGCACTGCAGCGCCGTGCTCGAGAGACGCCATATGCACCGCTTCCCGATTGCCAACAATAACCAATGACCCGGGATCGATGTATTTCAGCATCGCTTCAATTTTCATCGCACCAATCACAAATTTATGAAGGGTTTTATGTAAACCCCCTCTTCCGCCCACCACCGTTCCATCGACAATGTTGACCACTTCGGCATACGTCAACCTGTCGATATCCCGTCTTTGCTTCTTTTCAATGCGAACTGTACCAACCCGCTCAATCGTAGTGACAAGCCCTTGGCCTTCCGCTTCCTTGATGGCCCGATAAGCTGTTCCTTCGCTGACGGCAAGTTGTTTCGCCACTTGACGCACAGATATTTTGTCTCCCACGGGCAATTCTTCTATGTGTTGTAAGATTAAATCATGCTTTGTAGTCATTTTGCTCCCCACTTTCAGATGCGTAGATCTATTATACAACAGCATAGCAAAAAAAGCCTACCTACCCGGCAGGCTGTGTTACTTGACTTGTCGATTCAGGCTCTTCACGACACAATAGCCTTGGCGGAGGCCTGTCTACGTGTATAATCTGTCAGCGCCACGGTGATCTCAAAGCGTAAGAGCGGCGTAATCAGATAAATCCCGCGAAAGTGCTCCATCGCCGCATCGACCAGTTCTTTGGCGATGGCGATGCCCTCTTCCCGTGCGCGCGAACCCTCGTACTGCGCCATTCTCTCGCGTGTTTCATCCGTGAGCGTGATACCCGGCACTTCATTGTGCAAAAATTCCGCATTGCGCTTGCTGATAAGTGGCATGATGCCGACAAAAATCGGCACATCAAGGTGCTTGGTCGCTTCTTTCAGCTTGCCAAAAAAATCCGGGTCGTAAATAGGTTGTGTCATGATAAAATCCGCGCCAGCTTCCACTTTTCGCTCCAATCGTCGAATAGCCTTATCAAAATGCAACACGTGCGGATTGAACGCCGCGCCGACGACAAAATGCGACCGTTCTGTTAGTGTTTTGCCGGAAAACGCAACGCCTTCGTTCAATTGCTTGACCATGCGGATCATTTCCAGCGAATTTACTTCAAATACCGAGGTGGAACCAGGCAAATCGCCAAAGCGCGATGGATCTCCCGTTACCAGAAGAACCTGGCGAATATCGAGGGCATGCAGCCCCATCAGGTGGGACTGTTGGCCTATCAAATTGCGATCGCGAGCCGAAATATGCAAGAGCGGCTCAATGCCCCTTTGCTTCATCAGCGCACCAAGCGCCAAGTTGCTCATTCTCGTGATCGCGAGGGAGTTGTCAGCAAGCGTAATCGCATCCGCGCCCGCTTTATGCAGCGCTTCGGCTCCCTCCATGAACTTGTTTTTGGACAAGTCTTTCGGAGGATCGAGCTCGACAATGATCGTATAGTCAGTTTTTACTTTTTCATGAATCAACGGATAGGATGACGGTTCTGTATCTGGTCTCGCGGCGATGGGTTCGCGGCGACTCGTGACGCTGATTCTCTCTTTTTTTACTTGATGCCAATCGATTGGTGCCAAATGTCCTACCGCGCGCGCCATTTCCCGAATGTGTTCAGGAGTTGTGCCGCAGCAACCCCCGAGGATGCGCACCCCGAGTGCATGCAATTCGTGCGCCATCGCACCAAAGTAAGCAGGCTCCGACGGATAATCATACTTGCCGTCTGTGATCGAAAGAAGGCCGGCATTGGGATACACGGACAACACCGCATCCTCCGGAATTGGGGACTTGGCAAGCGCTCGCCGCATATCATTGGGACCAAAGCGGCAATTCAGTCCGACCACGCTCGCCCCTTGTTCCTGCAATCGTAAAAACGCCTCACCAAGCGGTGTCCCGTCACGAGTAACCTCTAGGTCGATCAGCGACAATTGCGCCATCACGGGAAGTGTGGTCAATGCACGCGCCACCTGCAAAGCAAGTGACAATTCCTCCAGATCCAGAAACGTTTCGAGCAAAATCGCATCCGGCTCTTCTTCGAGCAGCGCGCTCATTTGTTCTCGATAAATTTCTGCCGCTTCGCTCGCAGGCAGCACTTGTCTGCGAACCCCTCTTATCGATCCGACAGTTCCCGTTATGTACGCATCTTTTCCCACAGAGGAGCGAGCTAGACGGACAGCGGCGCGATTGATCTCCCGCACTTCATTTTCGAGTCCATAGCGTGCAAGTCCCAAGCGATTGGCGCCAAATGTGTTGGTCTCGATCAATCTGGCACCCGCTTCGTAATAGGAACGGTGAATGCCAGCCACCACATCGTCTTTGGTCAGGTTGAACTCCTCGTAGCACTGCCCCACGGGAGCCCCCAACCGATAAATTTGCGTGGCCATCGCCCCATCGCCAATTAACATCCTTGACTTGACATGCGTCAGTAAATCTTCGCGCACTCCCTCCATAGCCGCCTTCCTCCTAATCTATAAAAAAACCGTAAACGCCATTTTAATTGACAATACTATGGCGATCAATATAAATAAAGGCCTAATATAAGGAACTCCTTTGGAAATAGCCAATTTGGACCCGACTCTCGCGCCGATCATCATGGCCACCCCCATCGGAAGTCCCACCAGGTAGACCACTTTGCCCCGAATCGCAAATAAGAGGAGTGCCGCCAGATTGCTCGAAAAATTCAACACCCTGCCGTTGCCCGCCGCTAAGCGAAAGTCAAACTGGAAAATCGTTAAAAAGGCGAATAACAAAAAAGACCCGGTGCCAGGACCGACAAACCCGTCATAAAACCCAAGCGCGAAAGCAAGTGGCAGCGCGACCCAAAGCGTACCTGCCGTGACACCGCGAAATCGGTTGTGCTGGCCCATATTTTTTTTGATTAAGGTAATGATAGTAATAAACACAATGACAATCAGAATGATGAGTTCCAAATACCGTTCATTCACGTGCAGCACCGTGTTCGCGCCAAGCCACGCCCCGACAAACGTAAACGGAAACATCCAGGCAAGGAGTTTTTTATCTAGCCAGCCCGACCGAAAATACGTCCACGAACTGGTTGAGGAAGCGAAGGTTCCTGCCAGTTTGTTGGTGCCAAGCGCAAAATAAGGAGGCAAGCCGGCCCATAGCAGGGAGGGAAGCGTAATGACGCCTCCGCCACCCACCACAGAGTCAAAAAATCCGGCAATAAAGCCTCCCAGCATTAAGATAACAAGTCCTATCCACGTCACATGCAATGTTGGCTTCGATCCTTTCCCTTAGAGGGCGATTTCGCCCTGCGCCTTGATGTCCTTCCCATTCGGTTGCGCGGGGATCGAAAGCGGTTCTGCTATCAGCGTCCATTCACCGTCTTGTAATTGCAACGTGACCGATTCAGCTTTCACAAATGGCGCCCACAGTTCATTGACGGATAGCACAATTTGATGCTCGATGACCGCGATTCCTTTGGGAAGACTCCCGGCCAACTTTTGCAGCACCTTTTGGATAAGGAGCCTTGGCACCTTTACTCCTTTAGATACCTCCAGGGAAAACACAAACACGCCCTGCGCCAGTTCTGCCTCTTTGCGAAGTAGCACATCCAAGCGCACAAAGGGGGTCTTCAAACTGGCAAGCATTCCTGTACTGTGCAGGTGGACGTGTTCGAGCGCATACCCGCCAGGCAACCATTCTTTTGCGGCCTGCTCGATATTGTCCTGTGTCAGCGTGACCGCCACTTTTTGAATTTTCATCCCACACCTCTTACATATTGGCTAGTTTGGTGCGTATCTCCTGAAGTTCGCTTATGTTGGCCTCGATTTTGTCCTTTTGTTCCAAAATGAGTTTTAAATTATCTTGCAAGCTTACCAGACTCTTGTCAATCTCATCGATCATATTCGACAATTCGTCCGCTCCT
>JAJZAS010000103.1 GCA_021799325.1 Bacillota bacterium
ACCTCATTATAATCAGCTAATCTCAAAAAATGCTGAAGAAAAGTGATCATAAAAAAGCACCCCCATCGTTGGGAGTGCTGGGATCGCTTTAGGTGTCAGATCTTACAGCTTTGTCACGTTCGCTGCTTGTGGTCCACGTTGCCCTTCAACGATATCGAATTCGACCTGTTGCCCTTCTTCCAGGGTACGATAGCCGTCACCATTAATTGCGGTGTAATGTACAAAAACATCGTTGCCGCCATCGACACGGATGAAGCCGTATCCTTTTTCACTGTTAAACCATTTTACGGTTCCTTGCATAAAAAGAGCCCCCTACAAAGTACAAAACGTACTTGCATAATTTACTTGCATTTATAGCATATCATCGTGCGCCTTTAGTTGTCAAACATTGCTTTTTTGGGATAAGGAAGAAGATGACAAATAGTAACAGGGGGAAATTTGAAGCTATTTTTAATCTTACTGACGTATAATATTTTTATGTTCGTATTAGCAAATAGAGTATAACAAAGAGGAGCTATCCAACTAATGAAGCCATTTTACAAATTCATTTCTACCTATGCAACCGGCTTATTGATAGGAGCCACCGTGTTTGGCGGCATTACCTATGCCAGTACGGGTGTTAAACTGATCGATGCCCACTTTGCCAATATACGCATCAATGTCGATGGCAAAACGATTCCGACTCAGGCGGAGCCTTTTATTTACAATAATAATGTCTATGTTCCGGTGAGTACCATTAGTCACGGTCTTGGGGCCAGTGTCAAATGGGTAGGTGCCAAGCATCAGGTGGTCATCTCCGATAAAAATGCACCGCAATTGCAGAAAGGTGTTTTGGAGTATTATGGGACTCCGATTTTCTGGTATCCTCAAACCCATTCTGTTTTGTACCAGAATCAATTGTATATTTCTCCCATTGCACTTGCGACCATGCTAAACAAGCCTTTTTATCTGGATCCCAAAACGGATAACTTCTATATAGGCAGTGGGCCTGATGGCCATATGCCATTAGTTGATTTTACGGATGTGAGGGATTATGGGGATTTTGCCAACTATGTCGGGGGCGGCATTGGACCGATGACCGGGTGGTCGGATGGTCCGGCGAAAATAGCGGGTACCACTTATCCTTCCGCCAATGGACAGAGTATTGTGTGGGCATCTTTGTCGAAAGGGTCTGTCGTTCCTGGCGTTACGTATAATCTGAATGGTAATTACAGCAATTTGAGCGGACTCTTTGGCGTTGATGACGCATCACAAAATAACACCAAGCTGCAGTTGACCATTACTGGGGATGGCAAAGTCCTGTATCAGTCTCCTTGGATGGCAAAAGGTCAAAAAGCCACGCCTGTCGTCGTAGATATTGCGAATACGAAGCTGTTAAATGTGTCCTTCTCCGTTCAAACTGCGTCAGGTGCGGTCTACACCGAAGGACAAGCACTGCCAAATGGGACTAGCGTGGACGCGGACTTTCTTAACGTAAGTGTACAGTGACGATGAAGAAAACGAGGAGATTGTGGGTATGAAAAAAACAATGAGTTTATGGCTAGGAATAGTGACGGGCGCTGTGGTATTTGGTGGAGTCACTTATGCGCAAAGCGGTGTGAGTAAAATACATGCGTCTTATGACAACATCCAATTGATCGTGAACGGGCAAAAAGTGTCCACAACCGCGGAGCCTTTTATCTACAACAAAAACGTCTATGTTCCGGTGAGCACGGTGGGGCACGCGCTCGACGCCACCGTCAAATGGATCAATAAACCTGCAGAAGTACAGGTGCTTGGTGCGGACAAGACGTTGAAACCATTCAAAGTGTACGTAAACGGGACAGAACTACCTAGTGGCATTACGGATGGGAAAAACATCTATTCGATTCCAGCTACCACTTCCGGATACGAATCGGCGACAGGACTCGTGCCAAGCACAGACAGCAGCGGCAACATCAACTTTGAAAATCAAAATCCGCCTGTTATCTCATCGGGTGCACCGATCTTTACCTTAACGCCACTTAAACTGTATGGAGACTTTAGCAACACCAATCTTTACCCGCAGCAGGATCTAATCGGTTTTTGGACACCCACCGTTTTGGGACAAATTTATCCTGCTCAATACGCAATCGAGTGGGGAGTGGGAGCAGGTCAAAAATCCGTGGTCCCTGGAATGGATTACACGCTTGGAGGTAACTATCAAACGTTTACCGGACAGTTTGCCATAGATGACTTGTCGCGGAATTTTGGCGGTGCTGTTCAACTGACCTTTGTCGGCGATGGGAAAACACTTGGCTCGACAGGGTGGGTCCAAAGCGCATCGCAGCCCACACCGTTCAGCGTCAATGTAACCGGAGTGAACGTACTAGAGATTCAGTATCAGTTAAAACTTGCTAATGGCACGGTCTATAACATGGGGCAAACCTATCAGGCTCCTACTAAAAATCCGGATGGCACCACAGATCCCATTGTGGTCACAGACTTGATGGAACCGACATTGGTGCAGGCAAGCACTAGTTCATCTGGATCTTCAAGCGTAAACAACAATAATTCGACAGGAAATTCAAGTTCAACAGCTACAGGGAATGGGACATCTTCTGGAACTGCTTCTGGATCCAACTCGGGAAGTAGCACCAACTCGAGCAGTGGAAATAATTCGACATCAGGTAGTAGTGGGACAAGCAATTAAAACCAATTTGTGACTATTCTATTAAAAAAATAGTTATTGGGAATTTAGGGGTTGTCTCATAGTGTCGAATGCTTTAGAATAATATCCAGAAAGACCTCCCGAAAAAGGCAAACTTGTCGAAAGAGAAGGACGCAAAGCTACGGGTCTAATGGTGTAACCCACCAATGATCGCCGAGCTGCCGGACGACGGTCATCGAGCGTACGGTGATGGGATGGTATTGAAGTAACCTCTATCCATGGTGTGGACGAGCAATTCCTAGTCCCCCCTAGGATACCCCCCAAGAGCTCGTTCACTCATGGTCGAGGGTATGTAATGGAACTTATTTATATGTTTGACATATAATTTGCTTTTATGTAGTTCGTCCTTATAATATTCGATAAAGCCACCTGAGAGGGTGGCTTTTTTGCTTGGCAACTTCTAAAATTGATCCATACAAATGATTCGGCTTAGTTAGGGGGCCCATTTTAGTGTCAACTGTAGAAGTATTGGGGGTACCCTTTTCTTCTTCCTCTGAGACGGAGGTACTGACGACCTGTAAGGCATTCATGCAGGATACACATCCGCACTTTGTCATCACTGCGGGTCCGGAATTTGTCATGAAGGTGGGAGAAGACAGAAGTCTTCAGGAAGTGTTGAGTAGCGCTGACGTTATCACGCCAGACGGCATTGGCATTGTGATCGCCTCGCGTTGGTATGGACAACCGATCACAGAGCGCGTCACCGGAGTGGACTTGGCACAGAAACTCATTGCTTATGCTGCAGAAAATGAAATGAGCGTCTATATGCTTGGCGCCAGTGAGGATTCATTGCAAAAGGCACTATTCACTCTTCGTGAATCGCACCCAACGTTACATATTGAGGGGCGAAATGGGTATTTTAAGGAGGCGGAAGTGAGCGATGTCATCGCCTCCATTCGGGACGAGGCCCCACACCTTCTGCTTGTAGGACTGGGACAACCGGCCCAAGAGAAGTTTATTGCCGCACATTTAGAGGCAATGGGCGTTCCGCTTGCCATCGGCATCGGCGGCGCGATTGATGTGATTGGCGGTACGGTGAAGCGAGCGCCGGTATTTTTTCAAAAAGCGAAATTAGAGTGGCTCTATCGGTTACTCAAAGAACCAACGCGCATGCGCAGGCAGATGGCATTGCCTAGATTTGCACTGGCCGCATGGTCGGAGGCTAAAAGTCAGGTGAGAGGTCGAAGCACAAATTGAAATCTATTTCCATCCTCTTTAGCAGTCTTGCTTTAGGCTTAATGATAAGTATGGGTAATCAAATAAGTGATGAGGAGAAGGCGTATGCCTCCTCTTTTGTTTTACATGGGGGTCCAGAAACATTGCTGCTTGCCGGGCTTGATCGCGATCCACAAAGTCTCAACCGCGATAGGCGCACGGATTTACATACGGACAGTCTGGTGCTGCTTTACACTAAAGCAGGTAGCCACACTGTAAACGCACTGCATATTCCGAGGGATACACTCGTATTCGTGCCAAACGAGGGCTACCTAAAAATTAACGCGGTGCGCATGTTTTACGGAGACGGTGCGCTGAGGCGCGCGGTGCAAAGGCTCACGGGATTGCCGGTGAGTGCGGTGCTTTATGCAGATTTTCCAAGGTTTAAAAAAGCGTTCCACAAGCTTGGACATGTGGCGTTTTATGTGGATCGTCACATTGATTCGCCGGAGGGGAAAGTCCATTTACAGCCAGGGCTGCACTCCCTGTCTCCCGATGAGGCACTAGCAGTGGCGCGCTTTCGGCACGAACCGCTTGGCGATGTGGGGAGAGTACAAAGGCAAGCAAAATTACTTTATGCCGCTATCATTGCAATGCACCGCTTGCCGTATCCCGTCTATTCCACTGTGTTGCGCACGCTTGATCCGGAGATTGCCCCAAGCGTCATTCTCCAGGCGTATACCATTTTGCATCAGATGAATGCATACCATGCCTACATGTTGCCAGGGCGATTTGGAGAAGGACGGGAATTTGGCGATTTTGTGGCAGATGAAAATGGCATGCGCATCGTCAAAAAAGTGATGGCTGGCTCCTCACCTAAAGCAGGACTTACGTTCAATTGGCGGCACCAACTAGATGTGCGTGATGTGGGAGAAGTGAAGATTTTATAAAGGCAAGGCTGCCAAGATGTGACGAAGTATTTTCGCTGATGCTGACAAACCCTAGAGATGCGGGACACCAAACACATTCAAGGGGGAGGCGATGGCGATGGCGGGCGGACTGACGCAAATCGTGAAAGGCGCGCACCAGGCGCTTGACGACATGAAATATGAAATTGCAGCCGAGTTGGGGTTGCCGGTGTATCAAGGAAGCGAAGATTATTGGGGGCACATCATGACGAAAGACGCTGGCACTGTAGGCGGTCATATGACGCGAAAGCTGGTGGCTTTTGGCGAAATGGCGCTTTCCGGGGAAAACCCTGCGAATGTCAACCAATAATGTGGTTTCATGCGATGAATTGAATGTGGGGCTGGCTGATGCTGGCCCTAATTTTTCAGCACATTGTCAGATGAGCAGGAACATGTCTATAATACAATAGCATGGCGAATATAAGGGCAATTCTACATTTTTATAGGTGAGTGTATTGGAGGTGGGATAAATTGCCGAATCGTAGGCTTTTTACTTCTGAATCAGTGACGGAAGGTCATCCTGATAAAATTTGTGATCAGATTTCAGATGCTCTCCTGGATGCTTTTTTGGCAAAAGATCCAATGTCGAGAGTGGCTTGTGAAACTTCGGTAACAACAGGGCTCGTGCTTGTAGCGGGCGAAGTGACGACAGAAGCGTATGTGGATATCCCAAGGGTGGTGCGCGACGCCATTCGCAAGATTGGGTATACGAGGGCGAAATACGGTTTTGATGCGGAAACCTGCGCGGTCATCACCTCTATTGATGAACAGTCCCCTGATATAGCGATGGGGGTCAATAAAGCGCTGGAAGCAAGGCTTGGTGAAATGACCGATGATCAGATTGACGCCATCGGTGCTGGGGACCAAGGGTTGATGTTCGGCTTTGCGGTCAACGAAACCAAAGAACTCATGCCGCTTCCCATTTCTCTCGCGCATGCGTTAGCAAGGCGTTTGACGGAGGTTCGAAAAGAACGCTTGGTGCCTTATCTGCGTCCAGACGGAAAGACGCAAGTGACGGTGGAGTATGAGGGAAATCGCCCGGTGCGAGTGGATACGATCGTAATCTCGACACAACACCATCCGCTTGTCGATCGTGAGACGATTGAGCGGGATATGATCGAACTAGTGGTCAAGCAAGTGGTGCCAGAACAATTTATCGATGACAACACCAAATACCTAATCAATCCCACGGGCCGTTTTGTCATTGGCGGTCCACAAAGAT
>JAJZAS010000104.1 GCA_021799325.1 Bacillota bacterium
TGATAAGTTCGTGTGACCTTGACAGGGGAGGAAGAGCGGATCTGATCGCGCATTGCAAATTTGACCTGTTGGCGGAAAATCAGGTCGATGTCTGCAGCATCGTTTGTCATATCTGGATTACGCATAAGAAACTGCCACCAACGCATGGAGGCTGCCGAAATCAAATCGTCTGCATCAATCGATGCGCTTTTTCTCCATTGAATAAGTCGGCGAGCAAGGCGTTTCATATAATCCATTTGTTCATTCGTTACTTCGTATTCCGACAAAAAAACTCTAGCCTCCCCAATAAATCAACACTACATTATCTCTCTATTGTATATATTTTAAGCGAAAATCTGTAGTCTGGCTTGAAATTAGTCGGAAATAAGTATTTTTGATGATTTGTAAAGGCAGTGTTATAATTCGGTTAAGTCGGAAGGAGGTTTTCGTAAATGAACATTCATTTTCGTGGCGATCATCATCTGGAAGTGACACCTGCACTAAAGGAATATGTTCAAAAGAAAATGGCCCGAATTGAAAAACTGGTTGACCCCTCCTCAGCGCAAGAGGTGAACGTGACCATGGCAGTCACTCGCGGGAAACATATTATTGAGGTAATGATACCGCTTGGCGCATTGCTGATTCGCGCTGAAGAACGATCCGACGATATGTATGCTTCGATCGATCTGGTGATGGACAAATTAGAAAAGCAAGTCGAAAAGTATAAGCACAAATTTGGTGCCAGCACCCATCGTTCGAAAAGTGAAATGGCAAAATTGAAAAGTTCCTCGTTTGCATCGGTTTTGGAAGGCAGCACTGTTCCAGAAGAAATGGTCGACGAAGAATATCCAGTGGTACGCGTTAAGCAATTTGAAATGAAGCCTATGCATGTTTCAGAGGCTATTTTGCAAATGGGGATGTTGGGGCATGATTTCTATGTCTTCTCCAATGCAGAGTCGGAACAGACTTGCGTAGTCTATAAAAGGAAAGATGGGCGGTATGGCCTGATTGAAACACAATGATTCACTGAAATTAACCAATATACGCTGGGGTCGCGGGTTACGCCTGCGGCCTCTTTCAATTGTTCAAGAATTCTTGCATTGTCTAATGACACGAAAAAGCGGTACAATACAATAATGATAAAATCTGTGTCGTGTGTCTTATTGAGGGGAGTGACACCCTGTTGTTGGGGTTGATGAAATCGATCGCTGGTAGTAGCGAGCGAGAAGTAAAGAAATTAAGACGTATTGTGCAACGAATCAATTCTCTTGAAGCGTCTATGGAAGCTATGTCAGATGAAGAGTTGCGTGCGCAAACGGATCGTTTTAAAGAGCGCTATGCGAACGGGGAGTCTTTGGACAAAATTTTACCGGAAGCGTATGCCACCGTTCGTGAAGCGGCGAAACGCGTCATCGGAATGCGCCATTTTGATGTCCAGTTGATGGGCGGCATCGTCCTTCATCAAGGGCGTGTGGCGGAGATGAAAACTGGTGAAGGAAAAACACTTGTATCCACTCTTCCTGCCTATCTGAATGCGATTGCGGGGCAAGGGGTTCACATTATCACAGTCAACGATTACTTGGCTCGACGCGATAGCGAATGGATGGGGCAGATACACCGTTTCTTGGGGCTAAACGTGGGGCTAAACGTGCACGGACTATCCCATTTTGAAAAACAGGAAGCGTACCGTGCAGATATTACCTATGGCACAAATGCAGAATTCGGCTTTGACTACCTTCGTGACAACATGGTCGTTCAGCTTTCAGAGATGGTGCAGCGTCCACTACACTTTGCCATCGTCGACGAAGTGGATAGTATTTTAATTGATGAAGCGAGAACCCCGCTCATCATTTCAGGTCCTGCCGAGAAATCGACGGATCTGTACTTTATGGCAGATTTATTTGTCAGATCGATCAAAGTGGAAGATGATTACAAGTTTGACGAAAAGGCACGAAGCGTAAACCTGACGGAATCAGGTGTGGAAAAAGCGGAGCGTTACTTCCGTCTGGAGAATCTGTTTGATCCTAACCACGTGGCCATCAATCACCACATCACTCAGGCAATGAAGGCACATGCGCTCATGAAGCTTGATAAAGATTATGTGATCATCGATGGCGAAGTGGTGATCGTGGATGAATTTACAGGTCGCATGATGCAGGGCAGACGCTATAGCGATGGACTGCATCAGGCAATTGAAGCTAAAGAAGGCGTCAAGGTTCAAAATGAATCGAAGACGCTGGCGACCATCACGTTGCAGAATTATTTTCGCATGTACCATAAGCTCTCCGGGATGACGGGCACCGCGAAAACAGAGCAGCAGGAATTGATCGACATTTACAGCATGGACGTAGTGGTGATCCCGCCGAACAAGCCCAATCAGCGCAAAGACCAGTCCGATGTGGTGTACAAGACGTTTCGCGGGAAGTTTAACGCGGTGGCGAATGAAATTGAAAAAAGACACCAGGCGGGCCAACCTGTGCTTGTTGGTACCACATCTGTGGAAAAATCAGAAGTTTTGTCTGGGATTTTGAAAAAAAGGGGCATTCGCCATCAGGTCTTAAATGCCAAATACCACGAACAGGAAGCGGAAATCATCTCTCATGCCGGTGAACTTGGGATGGTCACGATCGCGACCAACATGGCCGGTCGTGGAACTGATATTATCCTCGGCTCTGGCGTAGTTGATCTTGGTGGACTTCATATTATGGGGACAGAACGTCATGAGACGCGTCGAATTGACAATCAACTTCGCGGTCGTGCGGGTCGCCAGGGAGATCCTGGATCGTCGCAATTCTATCTTTCCCTTGAAGATGACCTAATGAGAATCTTCGGTTCCGACAATATCATGGGGCTAATGGATCGCCTCGGCATTGACGAAGATCAGCCGATTGAAAATAGAATGGTTACGAAAGCTATTGAACGGGCACAACGGAAAGTAGAGGCCAATAATTACGACATCCGGAAAAATGTCCTTAAATACGATGATGTAATGAATAAACAGCGCGAAATCATTTACAAGCAGCGTCATCAGATTTTAGGACAAGAGCAACTTCGTGATGTTGTGTACGGGATGACCAAGGATCTCGTGGATTTTATGATTGACACCTATTGTATCGAAGATCAGATCCCTGAGGATTGGGATATTGCCGGGCTTATCACCTATGGGGAAAATCATTTCCTGACACCGGATCGTATCCAGGAAGAGGAGCTTCGCAAGTTTGAGCGAGAGGAACTCCGTGAGTATCTCTATGAGCAGGTGGATGTGGAATATGCGAAACGTGAAGAGGAGCTCAGCGAGTACATCCGTGAATTGGAAAGAATGATACTCATTCGCACAGTGGATGAGAAGTGGATGGATCACATTGATGCGATGGAAACACTGCGCCAAGGCATTCACCTTCGTGCCTACGGACAGATGGATCCGTTAACTGCCTATCAACAGGAAGGCTTCCAAATGTTCGAAGAAATGATCCACAGTGTACGCGAAGAAGTAGTGATGTACATTTTCAAGGCGCAGGTGACGATGGAGCAACCACCACTTGAGCCGGTTACTCCAGTGACTTTGTTTACCTCGGTATAATTGGAGGGTTAATTTTTGGCAGAAACATACGGAGAACTTAGGCAATTGCTTACCACCATGGACCAGCGACTGGCGGAAATCGGGAGGTCTCTTTGACGTTGCCGGGAAAAAGGCGAGGATTGAAGAACTCGAGACCATCATGGCATCCCCTGATTTTTGGGATGATCAGGAGAAAGCGCAAAAGTCGATAGCAGAAATTAATGGTATCAAAGATGTGGTGGAACGATTTGACCGATTATTTCATCAACTGGATGACTTAAAAGTGACGCTGGATTTGGCGCAAGAAGAAGACGATCGAGAACTTTTTGAAGAGGCAGATCGCGGAGCGAAAAAATTCGAACCATCCCTAGACGAGTTTGAATTGGAACTGCTCCTAGAAGGACCTTACGATAAAAATAACGCGATCTTTGAGCTTCACCCTGGCGCAGGTGGAACTGAATCTCAGGACTGGGCCTCCATGTTGCTTCGCATGTACACGCGATTTGCTGAAAGTCGCGGTTGGAAGGTGGAAATGCTCGATTACCTCCAGGGTGACGAAGCCGGACTGAAAAGCGTGACGCTTCTCATTAAAGGGCATAATGCGTATGGCTATTTGAAGGCGGAAAAAGGGGTTCACCGATTGGTTCGCATTTCTCCTTTTGACGCATCAGGCAGGCGACATACTTCGTTTGTCTCCGTCGATGTGATTCCGGAGATTGATGAGGATGTGGAAGTCGACATCCGGACTGAAGACTTAAAGGTCGATACATTTCGTTCCACCGGGGCTGGTGGACAACACGTCAATACTACGGACTCGGCGGTTCGCATCACGCATATTCCATCTGGGATTGTGGTGTCTTGTCAGAGCGAGCGTTCTCAGATCCAAAACCGCGCTGTAGCAATGAAGATTTTGGCTGCACGCTTATATGAGAAAAAAGTGGAAGAACAGGAAGCGGAGATTTCCGCGCTTCGCGGGGAGAAAAACGATATCGCCTGGGGAAGCCAGATTCGTTCGTACGTATTTCATCCCTATTCGATGGTTAAGGATCATCGTACTGGTTTTGAGGTAGGGAATACACAAGGCGTGATGGACGGCGATTTGGATGGGTTTGTCGATGCGTATTTGAAGTGGCAATTGAAGCGAAGAAGTGAATCGATGACGGAGGGAGCGTAGATGCGCTCCTTTTTTGTTAAATAAGTAGCAAATCCTAATGGTTTCGGGTAAGCTAAAAGTGAAATGGACAAGTCCGGAGGGATCCAGTTGATTATTAACGTAGATTATTATCCGATTATTGATGAGGAATATAGAAGATATCTTAATATGAATTCTGACATGAAAGATTATTGGTTACTCGAACAGACTCTTTATACAGGTATGGGAAGAAGGGATTTAATCAAAACGCTTCCTATTCCGATTATGGGAAAGGCATTAGATCTTGGTTCAGGTTATGGCGCCATGGCGATTGATATGGCGTTTTCCATGCCGATTCAGGTATATTCCACTGATTTTGAAGAAGATAAGGTAGAGGTAGCAAAAGTTATTGCAGAACAAGTGGACAGGCGTGTCAATTACCTGAAACCGGGCGAAATTTTCTTCAAAAAAGCCAATATCTATGAACTGGATTTTGAAGATAACACTTTTGACTTCGTCATCTCAAGGTTTTTGTTCCAACATTTAAAGGACCCAGCCAAAGCATTCTCTGAAATATATCGGGTTTTGAAGCCTGGTGGCATCGTCTGCACTATTGATGTGGATGAATCGTTCGCATTCTCTTATCCGGAAACACCAGCGTATGAGGCGCTTTATGCTGCATTTAAGAAAATGCAGGAGATGAATGGTGGAGACAGGCAAATCGGACGCAAACTGCCAACGATGCTTCGTGAGAATAACTTCGTCGACATCTATACCCAAGTGGATATGCAATCGGGGTATGAATATACGGCCACTGGGGACATTGCTCATCGATTCATTCGTGAGCGCTTTCTTGCTGCACGAAATGAAATCGTAGAAAAAAGTATCATGAGTGCAGATGAGTTTGATCAGTGGATAGAAAAGTTCAATGAAGAAGTGGAACTGTGGCAGTTCACAGCGAGCGGTCAAGTCGTCGCGTTTGCCAGGAAAATGAATTAGTTCGAGCGGAATTACTTTCTTGATCGACTCTTAATTCTTGACTGACTAATAGAAACTCATTACGATCATCCGGGTGGAATTAGCCCGGATTTTTTGCGCATAAATACTGAAAATTAGAACATCATAAAATGAATGAAATGCGGTTGACACTGGGTTGCGGGGCATGGTATATTACGTTTTGTCGCCGCGAGGACGGCGGTTCGATCCTTGAAAACTAAACACGTATAGAGTACCACGTGCGTGATATGAAATGCAGCAACAACGTCAGTAGATTTGAATGAGAGTTTGATCCTGGCTCAGGACGAACGCTGGCGGCGTGCCTAATACATGCAAGTCGAGCGAGG
>JAJZAS010000105.1 GCA_021799325.1 Bacillota bacterium
ATAATTGAATCACTTGATTGCCAATTGGTATTTGACGAATACTGGCTGCTGTTTTCGGTGCGCCTACGATATCCACCCCATTTCTTCTCTGTCGAGATCGAACTACTCGTAACATGTGCCGTTCTTCATCAAAATCATTCCAAGTAAGGCCGCATAATTCTCCGCGCCGCATTCCCGTAGAGATGGCTAGTTGCGTGGCTACATAAGTTACGGGATGGTGCTGTTTCAAGTGCGTTAAAATTTGTGCAATATCTGATAGCCCAAGCGGTTTTCGTGATGTGGTTTTTGATGATGGAGATTCTACTCTAACCATTGGAGATACCGTTAAAATCCCTCGCTTTACCGCACGATTCAAGGCTGCTCGGAGCACACGATGAGCTCGATGGACACTGGAAGGTTGCACACGTTCAGCTAGTTTTTTATACATTTCTTCAATTTGATTTGGAGTGATCGAGTTTAATTTTACATTACCAATATAAGGAATAATAAATGAATTACAGGTGTGTTGATAAGTTTCTAAAGTGCGCGGTGAATTTCTACCTGCCACAGATCGCGTTAACCAGTCTTCTAAATAATCTTTTACTGTCATCGTCGCTTTGGAAGCTGCATTGACATCAAGATCTGTTAAATCTTTTGTCATTGCCTCTTGTGCTGCCTTCTTTGTCTCAAAACCAGACCGCCATCGTTGCGGATAACGTCCTTTTTGGGGATCATAGGGAAGGCTAATCACATAGGCCCACTTCCCATTTCGTTTGATCACACGCCCTGTTGCAATATTTAACACCCCCAGTTCATTTCTGATTGCTCATGAATTAAAAATTTAGCTAAACTCTCTTTCACTACACCATCCAAGATCCCAATCACGCAAAAATCGGTTGTCCCCAGTTCAAGTGGCAAAATCTGATCACCTCCCACGCGAAGAGTCACGGTAGGATTGTTGATACATTCCAGCATTTTGATGGTCACTTCATCACCCATCGTGAGAAGACAGATTTGACCTTCTAAAGAGGGCCAGCGCTGCTCACGGAAAATCAGGTAATCTCCTGCATCAATACCGAAGGTGGAAAGTCCTTCGTCTTCAATCTGCACGGCATAGCGGCGATAGAAGGCATGGGAATGTACCAATAAATCCTCCGGGTTTTCCGGTGTCTGGATATGGGTTGTCGTGAGTGAGGGAATGGATCCCATGTACGGGACACAATATTCTTTCGTCATTGGTTTGATCCACTCCTTGGAGTTATGTCTCTGATCGACGGCGGCGACCAATCACGACACCGTCCTTTACCAGGTATTCAAGGGTTGGATTGGTGGGGTGGCGATAGGAATAATCATACGTAGATCGCACTTCGTTGATTTGATAAGCCATCTGCTGCTCAGCGACCAGACTACGCAATCGTTCTTCTAGTAGGCGCAGTCTTTCTTCCATTAAAGTTTCTGGCACTTCGAAGACAGCAGAAAGGTGCGTGATCAAGCGAAGGCGTGAATTTGTCGGGATGATATAGTTTTTTATCATGAAAGCGGGAACTAGCGCGTACAAGGCAAAACGGTCCGCTTGCCATTCTTGCATGGCGCGAAAGTCATCTTCCATAAAATCCTGACGGCCCACATGCATTAACACATGGCCCAACTCATGTGCGAGTTCCACCTTTTGTTGGCGAAGCGGGAGACGGCGGTCGATGATAATGGCGTTGAACGTCGTTAATTGATACGTGATGCTGGATAACGGTTGATAGAGAATACGGATGTTGGCGTCCTCTGCGAAAAATGCGAGATCAATATCGGACGGGTGAAAGATTTTTTTTCGTTGGTAAAACTGATCGATGGCTGATTCAAGAGGGGTAGGGCGATAAAAATTTAGCAACTGTAGCATCAAATGACCTCCTAACCGTATATAGAACATATGTTCGATTATAAATCGATAAACAAGAAAATGGAATGGAGCAAATAGGGAATCGAAAAAGCACAATGGATATCATCAAAATATTAACTCTTAGGTTTATAATCATAGGTTAATTAATATAAATATTTTACCAATAAATAGTTAAAATTTTCGTCTTATGTTAAGATAGTCTGCAGTAGTTCAATTGATGCACCGTGTACACAACGCTACACTAATTTATAGTCTAGATGATGCTTGGAGTGAATAAGACTTGGGAATAGACTATCATCAATTTTTTGTTGATTTACGTTCATTATGGAACCATCGTGAATTTGGGTTACTGATCATTGACGAAGAACTAACGATTAAAATGGCAAATCAAGAATTTCAACAGCGTTCAGGTTATGAAGAATCCCATCTTCAAGAAGGTGGGGTTTCACTTTTTCTGGATCATGAAGTAGTGCAACACTTTTCAAAATTGATCCATGAGACCATTCGCAGTCATCTCATACAAAGTTACGTTTCTATTTGTACGGCATGGCATGAACCATTACGATTGCCAATGACGTTTATTAAGCTTGATCCAATCGAAAATTTTCAGCAAAAACATGTTTTGGTTTTGGTGCAATTTGCTGAAATTACCGATGGATTAACTTTGGCGGATGCAGGAGTACAACGGCGTATTGAAGATCTATCTTATGTTTTAGATAACGTATCATCTTACGCTATCTTGACGATTGATGGTGTTATTGTTGAAAACAATCCTCAGTTTGAACAGTTAATTGGATATTCTGCAAAAGAAATGGTGGGAATGAATTACAGTGAGCTTATTCGTATGGAGCCATGGCATCCCTCACACTTTGATACAATACAAACCCAACTTAAGGAGGGATTGGTGTGGCGCGGCGAAGTGGAATTAAAAAGAAAAGAAGGTGCCTACATTTGGGCGCAATTCGTGCTCATCCCTCTTTTTAACCGTGATCATGAGACAGAACGTGTATTAGCTTTTTGTGAGGACATCTCAAAAGAAAAGGGATTGCGCGATCAACTTGAATTTCTTGCCTATCACCATCAACCTACCGGTTTGAGAAATCGAAATTATATGAGGGACTATTTGAAACAATTGATGATAGAATCTCCAGATAAGACCATTTTTTTGTATGTGATTCACGTTGATCCTTATGAGGATTACGTTCGTCATATGGGGCATCTGCCTGCCAATGAAATATTAAAAGAGGTTGCGAGAAGGCTAACATCGATGGAAACAGAAAACGTTCTGGTTGTTCATTCCGACACTAATGAATTTCTCGTTAGTGCCATTCATATGGAATTGGATAAATTGCAACCCATCGTCAATCAATTAATGTCCATCTTCTCAAAACCATTTTATATGGAAAACGGCTTATCTATTATTTTTCGAATTACGATTGGCGTCAGTATTTATCCGGATGATGCGCACTCTGTTAGTGAAATGTATCGAATGGCTTTAATTGCATTGCATCGAATCCCAAAAGATAAAAAGAATGTATTTGCTGTTTTTAGCTCACAAGATAGTCTGGAATCATATAAAGCGTTTGCTCTAGCCAGTCATATTCACGATGCACTCGGTTTGGGAGAATTTGAGGTGTGGTTTCAACCTAAAATTAATATACAAACTATGCAATTAGATGGCGCAGAATCATTACTACGTTGGAAGCATCCTGACTGGGGAATTATACATGCGGGAGAGTTTATTCCCATTATTCAGGAAGTTGGTATGTTGTCAGAAGTGAGTGTGTGGGCATTTACCACGTTGTGTAAAACTATAGATTTGTGGAAAAAAAAGGGGCTAACAGTACCGCAGCTTTCTTTTAATCTACCAGGTTCGGCATTAATTCAAGTCGATTTAGAGGAAAATATCCATCGTATTGCATCCCAATATCATATTCCGCCTTCGACGATTATGTTTGAAATTACAGAAACAGAAAAGATTCAGGATGAAGCCTCGGCGATTAGAACCATGCAGGCACTACGAAAACAAGGCTATTTATTATCACTCGATGATTTTGGTTCCGGCTATTCCGGACTTAATTATCTCCGTCAATTTCCGGTTGATGAAGTGAAATTCGATAAGCACTTCTTAAAAGAGATCGTCAATGATTCCTTGACTCGGGTAATCATTCAGTCCTCGGTGCTACTTGCTCATACTTTACATATGCGGGTGGTGGCCGAAGGTATTGAAACAGAGGAACAATTGGCTGCTGCAAGATCGCTCAATGTCGAAGTGGGGCAAGGGTACCTATGGAGCCCGGCGGTCCCAATGGTAGAATTTGAACGTATTATTGCTGATCCAGAAGAATGGCTTCTAAGAATTCAAACCCCAGCAAAAATTTATACGGGTCCGAATCGGCGTGAATTTTTTCGCATCGTGGTGGAGCCTGCGATGATGGGACAACTAAGTTTGTATGAACTAAAAGGGAAACGAGTACAATCCGGGGTGACACAAGTGGTGGTGATCAATATTGGACCTGGAGGACTAAGCTTTCTCTCCACCTTACGCTTACCGGCCAAAAATGATGTTCGAATGAAGATGGTTATCAAATTGTCTGATCAATACCATCCATATATCGGACACGTTGTGTGGCTAAAAGAGTATGGCAAAGGTATTATTCAATACGGGTTTCAGTTTGAATTGGAAGAAAGTGAACGAGAGGATTTAATTTCTCTGTTAAACCAACTAGCGATTCATCAGCGGAATGCAGTGCTTTCCACGACTGGCTATGATGTCATTCAGTCGGATATCTATAGTTTTTTCTAAAAGTCAAGAGAGGCATAGCGGAGAGAGTCAGTCCGCTACTTTTCCATGTTAAGGATTTGAGACACATGACTCATAAATCATTTTTAATCAATTTGAAGTTCATTAAAATCACTATTGAGACGCTAAGTTAATGCAATTGGTAAAAAAATCTCTACCGTTGTGCCGAATCCAATTTCACTTGAATAAAGAATTTTCCCATGATGTGCGTCAATGATTCGTTTGCTAACGGTTAACCCTAACCCAGTTCCTTTTTCTTTTGTGGTATAAAAGGGTTCTCCCAACTTATCGATTCGTTCCAGAGGAATGCCTACTCCATGATCATGTATGGCAATGCGAAATTCCTTCTGATCATTTGTTTTCGTTTCTATCCATATGTTTCCTCCTGTAGGCATCGATTCAATGGCGTTATTCAATACATTCAACAGCACTTGTTTTAATTGATCTTCGTTTCCTCTGATCTGCTGCAAAGTATCATGAAAGTGATACTGCATCAGGACATTGGCCATCGTACTTTGTGGGCGCATCAATTCAATCACGTCCATAATCAGTCGATGGATATCTAATTGTCGTACTTCGTATTCATGTGGTTTTGCTAACACTAGAAAATCGGAGACAATCTTATTGATCCGTTCTACTTCAGATAAAATGATTGAGGTATATAGCTCGTTTTTCTCATCTTCTTGAAGTAACTGGAGTAACCCTTTGATCGAAGTTAATGGATTTCGTATTTCATGAGCGACACCTGCCGCTAATTCCCCAACAACCGCCAATTTCTCCGAACGAATGAGTTTTTCTTCTACTTTTTTGCGCTCGGCAATATAACGAACAATTGTTAACGCTATTTTTTTCTTCCCGAATTGAAAGATACGAGCACTTAATTCACAAGGAATCTCTTGCCCGCTTTTTGTTACGTGGAGGTTCTCCATCAAAATAGGTCCATTCGTCATCATATTTTGAATGTAATTTTTTGTTTGATCTAGACGGGTGTCCTTTTGAATATCTATTGGGGTCATTGTCAACATTTCTTCCTGGGTATAACCCAATTGTTCATAGGCTACTCGACTCACTTTGATAAATTTTGAAGGAGTGCAATCAGAATACACTTCATATAAAAAAATGGCGTCACTAGCATACTCAAATAATTCTCGAATTTTTAAGTTCTTAAATTCAAGAATTTCATTAGATTCTTCTTTCAACATATTAAGGTGGTCCCCTATGTCAAGACACGGTTTTTCAATTTATCGTTAAGTGACCAATTGTCTGTCCAGGAACCATGCAATACCGCTGCGTAGCGAGGATATTCCGCGAAAGTCCGTGACTGACCGCAAAGACCA
>JAJZAS010000106.1 GCA_021799325.1 Bacillota bacterium
TGTGTCTGCTGCCTTATGTAAACTGATGACCCCCACAATCATCGACGGGTCAATGACCATATTCACCATCAATTCCGTATCATCCGCGAGTGATTCGAAGTTTCTTGATACCTCACCGACTATTTCCACCGTCGATCGCTCATCTGGCCGCAAACTAACCAAATACACCGGCCAATTCCACGGTACCAGGATGTTTTCCACATCGTCCTCAATCCGAATGGCGCTACCGTAAGGTTCCAGAGGTTCATGTAGGGCTTCTGCAATCTTTTGCTCCCAGCTTTGACCATCATACGAGGACAAGGGAATGGCACGAATGGCCATTCTCAGCAAATAACGTTCTGAACGTGAAAGATGCTCGGATTTGCCAGCCAAATACAGTGGCTTGCCAGACAAATCAGCGGCGGCATACCAGATGTAATCGCCATACGGATAACCGCCCTGCAAATGCTCTAGCGAAACCCCACGTAAACTCGTTGGCAACTGAGTATAAACCTGCACTCGCCCATCAAGTTCTTTGATCAGTTCCTGAAATGCATTCAGGCCCATCCTCCTCCTTCCGTCCTAAGAAAACCAACCCTGTCTCCCATTTGTAGCAATCCAGGCGGGTTTCTATCCCATCGCCACAAGTTGTCCGCATCATTTTCATGCAAATAACCGATCACCCACCATCCCCCCGCACTCTTTCTCGGATAGATTCCCGTATAACCGGCGGCAATCGCCACTGCACCTTTTTTTACTTCCAGTGCCGGAATGGATTTTCGCGGCAGTTGCAGGGATGCGGGCAGTTCACTGAGATAAGCGAATCCTGGACTGAATCCGGTGCTTATCACTTCATACTCATTCTCACCATGTAAGCGGATCACCTCTTCTTCATCACAGCCAAGGAGAGACGATACCATGTCAAGATCAGTATCCACGCCACCGTATCTGACGTGGAATCGGTGATACACCTGTGCCCCTTCATAGGCAGGTGAAGTTAACGCTTCATTGATAAATTGTTCCGGTACACTCTCAGCAACGAAAGGATCAGCCAATTGAATCACCACATCAGAGGGGCCACAGATAATGTCGATAATCCCTTCCGGCTTGGGGTAACGCAGCAGCTTGATTCGCTCTTCTTTTGAGCAATTGCGAAGGAGTATGGCTGCATCGCCCAACCATTCGAACGAATCAGGCAATCGGATCACCAGGTGTGGCTGAACGTTCCGGCGTCAACAAAATGACTTCGCCATCGTCTCTCACCGCGCCAAGCACCAACACTTCCGAAACAAAACCGCCAATTTTCCTCGGTGGAAAATTGACCACCGCCACCACTTGCTTTTGCAAAAGCTCATCAGGCTGGTACAGTTTCGTGATTTGCGCCGAGCTCTTTTTGATGCCGAGGGGGCCAAAATCTATCTCTAGCTGATACGCTGGCTTTTTAGCGGTAGGATGTACTTTTGCCGATACCACAATGCCTACCCGAATATCTAGTTTCAAAAAGTCTTCTATCGTTGCCATTATTGTCCCTCCTTGTAAGTCCCAAAGATCGTTAGGAAACCGACACATTCATTTGATCCATCCGTTCCCTGTCCCGCTCGAGAACTGGCCCCAAAAATAGACCGGTATAGGACTCCTTAAAATCCGCCACACGTTCTGGTGTACCGGTGATGAGCACTCTACCCCCTGCGTCCCCACCTTCAGGTCCGAGATCTATGATGTAATCTGCGGTTTTGATGACATCCAAGTTGTGTTCGATGACTACGACCGTATCACCTGCATCGACCAACCGCTGAAGCACCTGCAACAATCGCTCAATGTCTGCCACGTGCAATCCGGTGGTGGGTTCATCGAGAATATACAGCGTTCTTCCTGTGCTGCGGCGATGGAGTTCTGACGCGAGTTTGACGCGCTGCGCTTCTCCACCTGACAACGTAGTGGCAGGTTGTCCCATTTTGATATAGCCCAGGCCCACATCGTTCAAGGTACTAAGCTTACGCGCGATTTTAGGCACGTTTTCAAAGAAATGAAGCGCATCTTCCACCGTCATATCGAGCACATCCGCGATGGATTTGCCTTTATAATGAACTTCTAACGTCTCCCGATTATAGCGATTGCCTTTACATACCTCACATGGCACATAGACATCCGGCAGGAAATGCATCTCAATTTTAATAATGCCATCTCCCTTGCATGCTTCACAGCGGCCACCCCGCAGATTGAAGCTGAATCGGCCTTTTTTATACCCACGAATCCTGGCTTCCTGTGTCGTGGCAAAGACATCTCGAATGTCGTCAAAAACGCCGGTATACGTGGCAGGATTAGATCGCGGGGTACGACCAATGGGAGATTGGTCGATGTCAATTACTTTGTCGAGATGCTCTAATCCTTCGATCGCATCAAACCGTCCTGGGCGAACTCTCGCCTTGTTTAGTGCCTGCGCTAGCGATTTGTGAAGGATCTCATTGACAAGTGTGCTCTTGCCAGAACCGGAAACACCAGTGACACAGGTAAATACGCCGATCGGAAATTTTACGGTAATCCCTTTTAGATTGTTCTCCTTAGCCCCTTTGATGGTGACGTAACGACCGTCAAGCGACCGCCTCGTATCAGGCAACGGAATGAACCTCTTCCCGCTCAAATATTGCCCGGTCAATGAATGGTCATCATTCATGATTTCCTGAACTGTCCCCTGCGCCATCACCTGTCCACCATGGACACCGGCACCAGGTCCAATGTCGATGATAAAATCCGCAGCAAGCATTGTATCTTCATCGTGCTCCACTACAATCAGCGTGTTGCCAAGATCGCGCATTTGCGTCAGCGTCCTGATGAGCCTCGCGTTATCCCGCTGGTGCAATCCGATACTCGGTTCATCGAGGATATAAAGCACTCCCATTAAGCTGCTTCCAATCTGTGTAGCCAAACGGATCCGTTGCGCTTCCCCGCCCGATAACGTTCCCGCAGCTCTCGCAAGCGTCAGGTAGTTCAATCCCACATCAGACAAAAAGCCCAAGCGCGATAAAATTTCTTTGATGATGAGGTGCGCGATTTGGAGCTCTTTTTCTGACAACGTCAGATGATTGACAAAATCAATCGCGTCCTGAATCGAGAACCTTGTAAAATTTGAAATATTGATTTGGCCTACGCGTACCGCCAGACTCTCTGGTTTGAGGCGATCCCCTTTACAGGCGGGACATGGCTTACTGCTCATAAATCCTTCCACAAACTCACGGATGTAATCTGATGCTGTCTCCTTATACCGCCGCTCCAGGTTGTTGATGATGCCTTCGAAAAATACCTCCGCGCGCTTGACTTGCCCAAAGTCATTCTCAAAAGTAAAGCGAATTTTTTCCGGAAACCCGTATAAAAGTTTTTGCATAAGCGGTTGGGGAATATCACGTACAGGCATATGAATGTCCACGCCAAGGTGTTCGCAAGCACTTTGCAACAGTTGCGGATAGTAGGTAGAAGTAGATCCTGCCCAGGGTACAATGGCACCTTGCGCGATCGATTGCGAGGGATCAGGAATCACCAACCCCTCGTCCACTTCCTGCTTCACACCGAGGCCTGTGCATTCGGGACAGGCACCAAATGGGCTGTTAAATGAAAACATACGCGGACTGATTTCCCCGACACTGTATCCGCAATTAGGACACGCCAGGTTCTGGCTGAACAGCAGTTCTTCTTTTCCCATCACATCCACCATGACAGTGCCGTCCGCAAGTCCTAATGCTGTCTCCAGTGAGTCCGCAAGGCGCGAACGAATATCCGGTTTGATAACGAGTCGGTCCACCACTACGGCGATGTTGTGTTTTTTATTTTTTTCGAGTGCGATCTTCTCACCAAGCTCCCGCATTTCCCCGTCCACTCTCACACGGACATAGCCACCTTTGGCGAGATCATCGAAAAGCTTGCTGTGTTCGCCTTTTTTTCCGTTCACCAGCGGGGCGAGAATTTGAATGCGCGTTGCGTCCGGAAAATCCATCACCCGGTCTACCATCTGATCCACCGTCTGCGATGAGATGGGAATATCACAACGGGGACAAAAAGGAGTACCAATGCGCGCAAACAGTAGACGAAGGTAGTCGTAGATTTCCGTCACTGTCCCCACCGTGGAACGCGGATTGCGACTCGTCGTCTTCTGGTCAATACTGATGGCTGGAGAAAGACCGTCGATTGAATCGACATCCGGCTTCTCCATTTGCCCAAGAAACTGCCTTGCATAGGCAGAGAGAGATTCCACATAGCGCCTCTGCCCCTCTGCGTACAACGTATCAAACGCCAGTGATGATTTACCCGAACCGCTGAGTCCTGTCAACACCACGAGTTTATCCCGCGGGATTACCACGTCAATGTTTTTCAGGTTATGCGCCCGGGCTCCTTTCACGACAATTGCGTCATGTGCCATAATTGACTCCTTTATGCCCTCTTCTTTTCTGGCGTATTTCCTGCCAGCTCAATCATCAAATCGCGAAGTTCTGCGGCGCGTTCAAATTGGAGCGCTTTTGCTGCCTCTTTCATCTCGTGTTCCAGACGTGCAAGCAAATCGCGCTTCTCTGCTTTGCTCAATTTTGCCGCCTTGGCCGTTAATTCTTCTGTTTCGCTGACTGCTTTGGTGGCTTCGATCACATCGCGCACCGCTTTGCGGATCGTCGTCGGGATAATGCCGTGTTCTTCGTTGTACTGCATTTGCTTTTGTCGCCTACGGTTGGTTTCCTTGATCGCAATATCCATGGACCTTGTCACATTGTCCGCGTACATGATTACTTCTCCGGAGGCATTTCTCGCCGCTCTTCCAATCGTTTGAATCAGCGATCGTTCTGCTCGTAAAAAGCCTTCCTTATCAGCATCAAGAATCGCTACGAGGGAAACCTCCGGCAAATCCAAGCCTTCTCTCAACAGGTTGATCCCGATCAATACGTCGAACACCCCTAGACGCAGGTCGCGTAAAATCGCCATGCGCTCTAAGGTTTTGATCTCGCTGTGCAAATACCTGACTTTGATGCCAAGCTCTTTCAGGTAATCCGTCAGGTCTTCTGACATTTTCTTAGTTAAGGTGGTCACGAGCACGCGTTCGTTCTTCGCTGTACGCAAGCGAATTTCGTGGATCAAGTCGTCAATCTGCCCTTTGATCGGACGAACGTCAATTTTGGGATCCAAAAGCCCAGTGGGGCGAATGATCTGTTCTACCACCCCATGACTGACTTTCAGTTCATAATCGCCAGGCGTTGCAGAAACAAATACCGTCTGATATCGATACCGGCTCAACTCTTCAAATTGAAGTGGCCGATTATCCGCCGCAGAAGGAAGACGAAAACCGTGCTCAATCAGCGTCAGCTTGCGAGTACGGTCACCACCATACATCCCATGAAGTTGCGGAATGGTTACGTGGGATTCGTCAATCACCAGCAAAAAATCATCTGGGAAGTAGTCAAATAACGTATAAGGAGGTTCTCCCGCCTTCCTACCGTCAAGATGACGCGAATAGTTCTCAATGCCGGAGCAGTATCCTACTTCCAGCATCATTTCAATATCATAGTTGGTGCGCTGTTCCAGTCGCTGCGCTTCGAGGAGTTTGCCTGCCTCTTTCAACTCCGCAAGGCGCAGGCGCAACTCTTCCCGAATATCCTCAACTGCGCGCGCTATCGTCTCCTGACCAGAGACAAAGTGAGATGCAGGGAAGATAGCAACGTGTTCGCGGCGACCGAGAATCTCTCCTGTCAGGATATCAATCTCAGTGATGCGTTCAATTTCGTCTCCAAAAAATTCAATGCGAATGGCCTGATCCATTCGCGAAGCAGGAACAATCTCCACCACATCACCGCGAACGCGAAACGTTCCCCGAGTAAAGTTCACATCGTTTCGCTCATATTGCATATCGACTAGTCTTCGTAAAATACTGTTGCGCGGACGCTCCATCCCAACACGCAGGGATAGCACATTTTCCTTATAGCGAAACGGACTACCTAATCCATAAATACTGGAAACACTGGCAACCACCAACACGTC
>JAJZAS010000107.1 GCA_021799325.1 Bacillota bacterium
ATGATCAGGTAAAGAATACCGCACTGTGGACTGAGGAACACATCAAGCCCATTTTCAAAACGGTGCAGTCTGAGACAGGCAAAAAAGGCAAAGACCTCTTTATGCCCATTCGTGCGGCAGTGATGGGATCGTTACATGGCCCTGATTTGCATCGTTCGCTGATTTTGCTTGGGCAAGCGCGTGTGCTGACAAGACTTGAGTCTGTGATAAAATAAGAATGAACCCAACCATATAATTGATCAATCGAACGCCGGGAAGAGTATGCGGTCAATGCCCCTACAGAGAGTCCTCTCTGTCTCGCGACAGGCTGGGAATGGGGATAGTGGCAATCCGCAGAATGCCCCTGGCGCGAGCGGGAAGAACCAGAGGCGACATGCGTTTCTGTAGTAAAACCCGACGGTGGCCCGTTAACGCCAGTAGAGTGTGCGCATGTGCTGCATTTGGCTTTTGGCACGATGACGCAAAACAGAGTGGAACCGCGGGATACCGTCTCTGAGTGTGATCAGGGCGGTTTTTTTATGGATAAAAGGAGGGTTGCAGGATGTTTCGACGCATTCGCGAAGACATCGCCTTTGTCAAGGAAATGGACCCGGCGGCACGTTCTAGTTTTGAGATTTTTTTGACCTATTCTGGATTGCATGCAGTGTGGTATTACCGGATATCCCACTTTTTTTATCTGATCAAGTGGTTCACTTTGGCGAGGATCATTTCACAGTTTGCGAGGTTTATCACGGGGATTGAGATTCACCCTGGCGCGAAGATCGGGCGATGTCTTTTTATCGATCACGGCTCTGGCGTGGTGATTGGGGAGACGGCGATCGTCGGCGATTACGTAGTGCTGTATCAGGGCGTCACGCTTGGCGGTACGGGCAAGGAAAAAGGCAAGCGCCACCCCACACTAGGTAATCACGTGCTTATTGCCACTGGCGCGAAGGTGCTCGGGTCGCTGACGGTCGGCGACTATGCGAAGGTGGGGGCGGGATCTATTGTGCTGCATCCGGTACCACCCAATTCGACAGTAGTAGGCATTCCTGCTCGGGTCGTGGTGCAAGACGGAAAGCGAGTCGAGGACGATTTGAACCAGACTGACCTGCCAGATGTGATCGGCGAAGAATGCAGGCAGTTGGAAGACCGCGTGGAAGAATTGGAGCAGCGATTGGCTGAAATGGAAGAGTTGCTTCGAAAGACTAAGGAAGGTGAACAATTTGGCCATTCGGTTGTATAACTCATTGACGGGGAAAAAAGAACCGCTAGAGACGATTGAACCCGGAGTCGTCAAAATGTATTCGTGCGGCCCCACAGTCTATAATTTTTTTCACATCGGCAATGCGAGGGCGTTTGTGACGTTTGACATGATCCGGCGCTACCTGAAGTACCGCGGCTATGAAGTAAAGTTTGTGCAGAATTTTACGGACGTTGACGATAAGTTGATCAATAAGGCAAATGAACTGAAAACCACGGTGGAAGCGGTGGCGAATCGGTTTATCGATGAGTATTTCATCGATGCGAAAACGATCGGCATCGAGGAGGCGGATGTGCACCCTCGTGTGACGGGAACGATGGAGGAGATTATTGCCTTCATCGATGGACTGGTTCAGGCAGGATACGCCTATGTGGCGGGCGGCGATGTGCTCTTTGAGACGCCAAGGTTCAAAGAATACGGGAAACTCTCAAAGCAATCGGTGGATGAACTCCTCTCCGGGAGTCGCGTGGAAGTGTCGGATTATAAGCGTCACGCGACTGATTTCGTACTCTGGAAAGCCGCCAAGCCGGGCGAGCCGTGGTGGGACAGTCCATGGGGGAAAGGCAGACCGGGGTGGCACATCGAGTGCTCGGCGATGATTCACAAACACCTGGGCGATCACATTGACATTCACGGCGGTGGGCATGACCTGATTTTTCCCCATCATGAAAACGAGATTGCTCAGAGTGAATCGCTCCTTGGCGCGCCGCTTGCCAGGTATTTCATGCATAATGGGTATATTAATATCAACAACGAGAAAATGTCGAAATCGCTTGGCAATAGCATCAATGTGCGTGACTTAGCGAAAAAATATGACCCTCGTGCGCTGCGACTGTTCCTGATTTCGGCGCAATACCGGAATCCCATCAACTTCTCAGATGATGTGATGCAGCAAATGATGGCCGCCATGCAACGGATCGACGCGAGCTATGAGCATGTGGTGTTGCGACTGAAATCGCCCTACTTGCCGGAAGGCGAAGCGATTGATTTGTCTGATTTTGAAAACCGACTGGTCGAGGCGATGGACGATGATTTTAACTCCGCGATCGCAACGGGGGTGCTTTTTGACTTAGTAAGGGAAATCAATCTCTACCTGCGCTCAGATGAAATCTCCCGAAAAGGACTTCTCTCCTATAAGGAAAAACTGGACTCGTGGCTCGAACTATACGGACTCGAACAGCAGGAGAAGGCATCGGACAAAGAAGAGATTGAGCGACTCGTGGCAGCGCGGACACAGGCCCGACTGGCTCGGGACTTTGCGAAAAGTGATCAGATCAGGGATGAACTCATCAAAATGGGCGTGCACGTTGAGGATACGGCACAAGGCACTCGGTGGTGGCGCGATTAGCATGCTGAGTGAAGAAGAGGCTTTATTATTATCGCCAATCATTCTCGCCTATATTGGCGATGCGGTGTGGGAAATGGAAGTGAGAACTCGCCTGGTGCTTGGCGGCGAGCGCAAGATGCGCAAGCTGCATCAATTGGCAGTAAGTCAGGTGCGCGCAGAAAACCAGGCGGATCGCCTGCACGCGATCATGGAGACACTCTCGGAACGGGAGCAATCTGTGGTGAGGCGCGGACGCAACGCCAAGTCGGGCTCGACGAGGCACCACGCAAAAGTGACGGACTACCGGGCGAGCACGGGCGTCGAGGCGCTGCTTGGGTATTTGTACTTGAGCGGCAAGACGGAGAGGCTACAAGAAGTGCTGGAGCAACTTTATTTTACGAAGGAGGAAAACGATTGAACAACCGTCAGCAATCCACTTTTGGCCGAAGAGGTCAAAGTTCAGGTGCGAAAGATCAACGCACAGGCACCAGAGGTCCAAGTACAGGGTATAAAGGGCAAGGCACAGGTTCAAAAGGCCGGGATTTTTCAAGCGAAACGAGCGCAAGAAGTGACGAAAGAGGCAGTGAAGGCAGGGGTATGCGTTCTTTTCCGGCGCGCGGAAAGTCAAATGGGGGAAGGCCCGACCGCGAGCAGGGCGGAAGGCGTGACACGCGCCGCGATGGCCGTGGTGGCGCGAAACGGGAAGAGCGCACAGAGGCCGCACCGATGGAGTACATTGTAGGGCGCAGGGCAATCCTTGAGGCGATAAAAGGCAATCGACCGATCAACAAGATGCTCGTGCAGGATGGCCTCATCAATAGTTCTCTGGGAGACATCATTGCGCAGGTGAAGGCGCAGGGCGCGTTTGTGCAAACGGTGTCCAGGGCCAAGCTGGATGAACTCTCCAACAAGGCGACACACCAGGGGCTCCTCGCATACATTGCGGCCAAAGAATACGTGGAACTAAGCGATATCATCGCTCGTTCAAAGGCGAAAAAAAATGCCCCTATATTGCTGCTTGACGGGATTGTCGATCCGATGAACTTTGGTGCCATCCTGAGATCCGCAGACGGGGCTGGTGCGGCTGGTGTGGTAATTCCTAAGCGCAGGGCGGTTCCGCTCACAGGAACTGTAGCGAAAGCATCTGCTGGCGCGATAGAGCATGTCCCTGTGGCGAGGGTGGCGAATCTTAGTCAGGCGATCGCGGAGCTTAAAGAGCACGGATATTGGGTCGTGGGGGCAGATGCAAGTGCGAAGGAAAACTACTGGCAAATGGATCTCACTGGGCCCATTGTCTTTGTGATTGGCAGTGAAGGAAGCGGGATGGGCCGATTGGTGGCGGAACATTGTGACTTTTTGGTCAAGCTGCCAATGCGGGGCGAATTAAATTCTTTGAATGCAGGGGTGGCAGCTGCCGTTCTCCTATACGATGCTGTTCGACAAAAGAGCAACTAATTTCGGAAATTTTTGGTATGAAAACGATTTCCGCATTGACCCTGCTGGAAGTAATCTAGTATACTGTCAATACTGATTGCTAGATAGACTCTCCGGGGGGATAGGCATGGTGGTGGAGCTTTCACCCACATTTGGACGAAATCTAGAGGATATCCCGGATGAAGATTTGGTAGAATTTGTGCGGGTTGGTGACGGTGAAGCACTTGAATTTCTGATTCACAAATACAAGAGCTTCGTCAGGGGCAAGGCGCGTTCCTATTTTTTGATTGGTGCAGATCGCGAAGACATCGTGCAGGAAGGCATGATCGGCCTCTATAAAGCCATACGTGATTACCGGGACGATAAGTTGGCATCTTTCAAGGCGTTTGCGGAGCTTTGCATCACTCGTCAGATTATTACGGCAATTAAGACAGCGACGAGGCAAAAGCACGTGCCGCTGAACTCCTATATATCGCTGGACAAGCCTATTTATGATGAGGATTCAGATCGCACGTTGATGGATGTCATCGGCGGTGTGAGGGTGGCGGATCCGGAAGAATTGATCATCCATCAAGAAGAATTTTCAGACATTGAGTACAAGATGGGCGAATTACTCAGTGAACTGGAGCGCAATGTGCTCATGCTTTATCTGGACGGGAGATCCTATCAGGAGATCGCCGTGGATTTGAGTCGCCATGTGAAGTCAATAGATAATGCGTTGCAGCGGGTAAAGCGGAAATTGGAGAAGTATTTGGAAGACCGCCTAGCTTAGTCTGGGCGGTTTTTGATTAAGGTAACCTAAACTTGTCTAAACTGATGAATCGGTAGAATTAGATTGACTTTACAAACATTCCTATGATAAAGTATTCGGGGAATTTTTCGATTGCGGGAGGAGGTGTTCCGCATGCGTGTGACGATCACCATGGCCTGTACGGAATGCAAACAGCGAAACTATACGTCCGTTAAAAACAAGAAAAACAATCCCGATCGTGTAGAATTTAAAAAATTCTGTCGGTATTGTAACACTCATACCATTCACCGCGAAACCCGCTAATGGTTTCATGATTCAGCGGCGAATCAGGGAGGTGCAAGGGTAGTGAATGACTCCTCCGAGCGCGTGAGTGAAAGGACCTCGGTGAACTGGTCCATTTTTACGTATTTTCGGGAAGTATTCGCGGAAATGAGAAAGGTGCGCTGGCCAAGGCGCAAAGAGCTGGTGGCGGACACGTTGACTGTCGTCGTGCTTTCCGTAGTGTTATTTCTGTTGACCTACGGTTTCGATGTGCTCGTAACGCGCGGGTTGCAGGCAATTGGCATCGCCAATGGGTGAGATTATATCAGGAGGTGCGGGTGCATACCCGCAGACAATGGATAATCAACTGGAAAAACACTGGTACGTGGTACACACGTACTCTGGGTATGAGAACAAAGTCAAAGACAATCTGGAGCGCCGAGTGGCATCCATGGACATGTCTGACAAAATTTTTCGTGTGCTCGTGCCAACTGAGGAAGAAATCGAGGTCAAAAACGGCAAGCGACGCCCGGTAAAGCGCAAGGTTTTCCCTGGGTATGTGCTGGTGGAGATGATCATGACGGACGACTCGTGGTACGTGGTCAGAAACACGCCTGGCGTGACAGGATTTGTCGGCTCTAGTGGTGCAGGTTCTAAGCCGATTCCGCTTCATTCCAGCGAAGTGATGTCGATCATGCGGCACATGGGTGAAGAGGACGTCAAGACGCGCTTTGACTTCGAACTGAAAGAACCAGTTCGGATTATTGCGGGTCCGTTCGCTGACTTTGTCGGTACCATTGACGAAATTGATCACGAGAAGCAAAAGGTACGTGTGCTCGTCTCCATGTTTGGACGGGACACACCTGTAGAGCTTGATTTTGATCAGATCGAGAAACTATAATACAGATTGCTGTATGCAACGGCTACGATGTGTTCATTGGCTCGTAGTGGGAGGAGATCGGA